>JAVRLS010000007.1:0-29382 GCA_031961205.1 Thermoplasmataceae archaeon
GTCTAAAGAATCTAGTGCCTGGATCAGCATTTCTTCCCTTTTATGAGATGCTATTACTACAGAAATTTTAGGTTTCAATAAACTGTAATGCCATAAAGCTAATTTATAATTTGCCAATCTGCACATTGAAAAGTTCAGTTGTACTTGTTTTTATAATGCCTGATCTGGATCCACGACAGAAGTCGATGAAATACTTTCATTTATGAAATCCCTGGTTAACTCATCTTAAAGTTCGGAACTTTTTCTTAAATCTTTATTGCAGTACTTCGGATCGTTCCACGGATCAATTATAAATGCACTGATGAATGCAATAATTTTAGTGAAAAATATCACTATCTCTAAAGGATCACTAAAATTTAGACCAGTTTTAGCAGACCTGGATACAGATTGCCGGTTCATCAAACCGTTCTTTTTATAGGCCAGGGCCGCACCCAGTTGATAATGAAATCTTTTTGTAATAAATTTCCTAAAGGTGTTGATTGAACTCTGATCGTGCTTTAATACGGCTTCTTTCAGAAAAATCCCTTTGTATCCTGCCTTTAAAGCTCTGATTGTTAAGTCATAATCTTCCCCTCCCATGCCTAGACAGGGGTCAAATCCTATATTTTTAATGATTTCAGTTTTCCAGGCGGAGTTCCCCATGGGACCCATATTTATGTTATTTGGCAGAACATTATCGTAAAAGTATGAATCAAACGTATCCTGATATCTGGTAAATCGATTCGTAGCATTATTAAGAGGTATCGTTGAACCAAATGTGAAATCAGCAACACCGTTTAATATTGGGCCTATAAGAGACTGATACCAATTTCCAATTATTTTTTCGTCTGTATCAATGAAAACGGTGATATCGCCGTTTATATATTTCTGGCTTTGATAGCGTGTCTCAGCCACATTCCCGGGCAGATCATAAAATCTCACCACATCATTTTCAATTTCCTTGATTTTTTTTACTATTTCTTTGTTTGATCCTCCATCGGCAACAATAATTTCCAGGGGTTTTAGATCAATAAGAGACTTAATAAGTTCTATCACTCTAATGTCATTAAAACTAGTTATCAAAATACTAACTTTCGGCTCTACACTCATTGAACTCACTAAACTGGTTCGAATAGCTTTCACTTAATTAAATGAGACAGATTTTAATTAATTTTTTGCTCATCGTACATTCTCTGGATTTTTAACCATATATAAAATTCCAATAGTGGGGTATATTTCGATCCCAAGATTAGTCTTCTATTCTCTATCTATGGCTAGCCGCAACATTGCACGGTTTCGGATCAGCTGCAACATGTAGATTCGGTAACAAAAAGTTTTTAACGGTTTGCAATGTAATAAAAATTAAGAAACATAAATTTTCTTACGTAATCGAAACTGATAAAATACTATTTATTGAGGAAATGGTAGTAATATACCCGGACAAAATGGTTAATTCGGAATGTTTTTAGAGGCAGTTACTACAGGTAATGATCGCTAGGGCCAGATTCGCCGTCCCATAGCTATGACCAGAAACTTCACTCTCATGTCGGCATCGACGTATAAGAACGGAAAAGATCTCGTAGAGACGCTATGGACCACGGCGCTTTTTATGGATCGTCCCTATCTTAAAAGCATTGGCGATCGTCATGAGATGTTCTCAAAAGTTTTGATGATTCAATATCTAACTAAATCATCAGAGATTGCGTGAAAAAAGATGAAGAAGAACTTGATAAGATTTACCGAAGGATATAAACCTCCCTGGTTTTCAGAATCTATTTTTATCTATATACCCAGAGGTAGTAATTAATATATTTAATTACGAATTTAAGCGCCCGAGCCGGGATTCGAACCCGAGTCTGAGGCTCCGCAGGCCTCTAGGATGTCCAAGCTACCCCACTCGGGCTTAGGCAAAAGAATAGAGCAATCGCTTATATTATTTTTCGCAAATCTCTCTCATAATTATTTTGAACTTCAGACTTCCTGTTGACCTGGCGTAAGAATTTTTCTTATTCAATTTAGGGGATGCCATTGAGATCGGATATTTATCTACTTTCCTCAAAATAAGATTTACCGTGTTCACCTGATATTCACGATAGAATCAATTATCCGGTAAGATAATTATTTAGATACATCCAAGCGAAGAAAATTGCGTTTAGAGCCGGTATCTATCCTGACGGTGAAGTTTCTAAAAGCTACAGTAATCCAGCTATATCGAAAGCATATAAATGTGAAATCTGCGATTTATATTTACGGGCTATTCATATTTATAAAAAATTTTGCAATGGCAACCTGCCATGCAAGATAAATGAGAAAATATTTTAAAATCGATTCAGTTTATGATTTTCATTTTCTTTCCGAGATCTTCGAAAGCGGCTATGGCAAAATCCAGATCCTCTTTGGAATGGACTGCAGATGGCATTAATCTTATCCTTGCGGTCCC
Organism: Thermoplasmataceae archaeon; assembly: GCA_031961205.1. GTDB lineage: Archaea > Thermoplasmatota > Thermoplasmata > Thermoplasmatales > Thermoplasmataceae > JAVRLS01. The sequence continues at coordinate 2,420 of JAVRLS010000007.1, forward strand.
TTTCTGTACTGTTGGATAAACTATCGGTGAAGCAAATACGCCTTTTTCCTCGTAAAGTCTTGTGCTCAGCTCCACAGTCTTCTTTTCGTCTCCAATTATGACCGGGGTTATCGGTGTCTTGCTTGATCCGGTATTGTATCCAATCGAACTCAGGGATTTCTTAAGGTAATCTGCATTAGACCACAGCTTCTTTATGAGAGAATCGTCACGCTCCATTATTTCTATTGCTTTCAGGACTGCAGCAGCATCGCCAGGGTTAAGTGCACTGCTGAACAGGAACGGCCTTGCCTTCTGCTTCAGAAGATCGATAAGGTCAGCGGATCCTGCAACAAATCCACCCATTGATCCAAGGGCCTTTGAAAACGTTCCCATTTCTATGTCAACCTTGTCTTCGAGATGGAAGTAGTTCACGATTCCTCTTCCATGATCTCCGAGGACACCCTCTCCGTGTGCATCATCGACATACGTCATCATGTCATATTTCTGAGATACCTCTGATAGTTCAGGAAGTGGCGCTATATCCCCGTCCATGCTGAAAACACCGTCGGTAATGACCAGGGCCTTCTTGCCGATGCTTCTGCTTTCCTTCGCCTGTTTTTCAAGATCCTGTGCAGAAAGATGTTTATAAACTATCCTTTTCGCCGGGCTGAGTCTTGTCCCATCTATTATACTGGCATGATTCAGCTCTTCGCTGAATATAACGTCGTCTTTTCCGACAAGGGCCGGAATCGTACCAAGGTTGGCAAGAAGCCCGCCCTGATATACAAGTGCAGCTTCCATATGCTTGAAGGAGGCTATCTTTTTTTCCAGTTTAATGTGAATTGAATCTGTTCCTGCAATTGATCTTACTGCGCCGGCGCCAACACCATACTCATTTATGGCATCTATTGCAGCTTTTTTTGTTTCAGGGTTATCGGCAAATCCGAGATAGTTGTTTGAACACATGTTCAGTACTTTCTTCCCGTTTATCTTTACCCATGATCCCTGGGCGCTTTCTATGGTCCTTATCGGTACATACCTCCCCTCTGCCTTAAGGCTGGACAGCTCCTCCTCTACCCAATTGTATTTTTGCATCTTTATCGTTGCAGAATTGGTAGACGGTATAATAATATTTTCAGGAAAAAAAGGAAGTACTGTAAAAATAAAGGTTCTCAAATAATATAATTTTTAAAGTGCTTGCTGTAATATTTCCAGATTTAAGAAATTTATATTTTTATCTCTGCATATTAAGGACAAAAAGCTTATTCATTGCGAATATACGTGTAAGAAATACTTTATATTTAAATATAAATATTTTACAATTTATTATACAAACATTCATATGCGGATTTGGAATAACCGGTGTAATAGGGATCTCAGCCATAAGGCAGATGATCTATTTAACACGCTAAAAACAGGAATGGTGGAATTATGGAAGAGGAAATGATGCTTATACCGGAAGAAGAATACCAGAAGTCAGGAGTGCATATAGGTACACAGGTAAAGTCCAATGATATGAAGAGCTACATATTCAAGATAAGGAATGACGGCCTTTACATACTGGATGTCAAGAAAACTAACAGCAAGCTCATCGTAGCAGGAAAAATGCTTGCAAGGTACGAACCCAAGGATATACTTGTGGTTGCGCAGAGACAGTATGCATTCAGGCCAGTTTCCAAATTTGCTGAAGTTATAGGATCGATCGCCATAACCGGCAGGTTTAATCCCGGAACACTCACAAATCCGGATCTTAAATATTACAAGGAAGTCAAGGCGATTGTGGTAACTGATCCACTGGCAGATGTCCAGGCCATGAAGGAGGCCGTAAAGATAGGCATACCCGTAATAGCTCTCTGTGATGCGAATAACAAGACAGATTTTGTTGATCTTATCGTACCCACAAACAATAAGGGAAGGCGTTCGCTTGCAGTTATATACTGGCTGCTTGCAAGGGAGATAATGAAGAATAAGAGCAAGATAACAAGCTATGATGACTTCAAATATACGATAGATGATTTCGAAGCTCAGATCTGAATATTTTTAATCCTTTCTATTGATACATACTTTATTTTTTCATCCAGAATAGAAGCGAATACCATCTTCTTTCTGACGCTTGAGGCGACCCTGACAGCCCTGCTTATGATGTTCCAGTATTCGGCTTCGATCATCACGTGAACCAGGAGATCGGCGTGGCTTTCAATATCCGACAAATATACCCTGAAATGTGATCCATACTTGAATCCTGTCTTTACAATGCAGCCCCTGCTGATGAGGTCGCGGTAGACAGCATCCACAGGTCCGGAACCGCTATCGCCCAATATCAGGCGTGCCTCGTAATCAGTAAGAAGCCTGAGGCCGTTGAACTGTGTTCCGATCCAGCTGGCGGGAGTTTTTCTGGAAAAAAAACGATCGCCCGCCCTTATTATATCTTCATTTTCACCGGTGAATACGTTCCTGCCCGTAATTTCAATACTGTTTACCATGTATACTGTGGGATCTCCCTCTTCATCAACGGTGAAGTAGAATGATCCGCTGTTTTCAAGAAAATCGCCAAAGGATACAACCTGGTTCTCCTTTATGGCTATCATTCTCCGGGTATTTTCGTTTCCCTTCCTGAAGTAAAGGTTGTCGCCGGCAATAAAAACGGTGTATCCGCCGTTCTTTAAATATTCATAGGCCGAATACGCCTCAAAGGATATTCTTGAGAACATGGCGGAAAGAAAATCCCCCTCATTGATACCGATCTCTATTTTTCCCTTGAAGAACAGATAGAGGCATTCCGCGGTGTTCAGTGTGAATGTATTTTCCCTGAATTTCCCTATTTTGTACTTCCCGATTATATAATTGTGTGACCGCCCGTTTGAGATCCTGAAGCTGATTCCATCGCATGTGCCTTCATTCATTTAACTTGTTCACCGGCAGCTTTGAGGCTAACCTTTCAATAATGCCATTTATCATTTCATTTATGCCCTGCCCATCCTTGCATGAAACAAGGAAATATTCAATTCCAAATTCTGATTTAAGGGCTTCCATATCATCTATCCACACAGCGGCCTCATATTTAAGGTCAAGCTTATTTGCAGCAATAAATATCGGGCCTTTTCTTTCCGTAATAATGTCTGAAAGTATATTTTTCACAAAATTATAACTTTTTTCTTCTGTTATATCAAGAACAAGAATGATGGCGGTGGAACTCTGCACCTGCTTTTCATAATTTCCATTCGTTTCCTGAAAGAGGACATCTATAATGAGTTTCTTCCCGTTAAATTCTTTTGTAATCGTCCTCTTTAAGAGCGGTTTTGTGGGTGTAATTGAAAAATCCCCGTAAGTCAACGAGGATATCAGTGACGATTTCCCTGAACCTTTTGAACCAGCTATAAGGAATTTCCATGTTAATCTTTGGAATGCCATTGCCCGTTTTATCTAATTCATTTAATTATACTTTTCCATGGATCGGTACGTGCAAAAGTGCCATGTGCTATGAATACCAAGCACTGCTTGTCACTATAATTTTATATATTCATTATTTATATTATTATATGGACTACAGATTTTCGAAGATTTTTGATTATATGAAGCCGTCAGAAATAAGATCTCTGCTAAAGTATACGTCAAATCCCGAATTGATATCATTCGGAGGCGGAATGCCAAACCCTGAATCTTTCCCTATTTCAGAGCTTAAGGAAATTCTGAACGATATCATGGATAAATCCGGAAAATATGCACTTCAATACGGCAGCACTGAAGGCCTGGATGCATTACGCGATGAGCTTTCAAAATATGTGAAGACAACTGAAAATATAGATACCAGGAAAGAAGAGATTATAATGACAACAGGATCCCAGCAGGCCCTGTATGCAATGGGAAAAATATTCGTGAATCCCGGGGACACCGTAATCACGGAGGGACCGACGTACGTTGGAGCTATATCTGCTTTCAATGCAAACATGGCGAACATGATCCCCGTAGATATGGACGAAAACGGCATGATCATTGAGAAGCTGGAGGAAAAGATCTGTGAACTTGACAGGCAGAATATAAAGCCAAAATTCATTTACGTGATCCCGACTTTCCAGAATCCGGCCGGAGTAACAATGACGCTTGAACGCAGAAAGCATCTTCTTGAGATCTCTGAAAAATATGACATACCGATAATAGAGGATAATCCTTACGGACAGCTCAGGTACAACGGCGAGTCTGTACCGAGCATCAAGAGTATGGATAAGAACGGAAACGTGATTTACCTTGGTACATTTTCAAAGGTTATGTCACCCGGACTGCGCATGGGCTACATAATTGGCCCCACAAAGGTGATAGAGAAGGTAAATCTTCTAAAGCAGGCACTTGACCTTGCATCAGATTCGTTATCAGAATACATAGCGCTTGAATACCTGAAAAGAGGTTCCATTTACAGGCAGATTCCAAAAACTGTTACGCTTTACAGGAGGAAGAGGGACGTAATGCTGAACGCACTGAAGGAGTACTTCCCCGAGGGCACAAAGTGGACCCATCCAAATGGCGGAATGTTTCTCTGGGTAACACTTGATGAGAGGATAAATACAACGAAGATGCTTGAGAAGGCACTGCAGGCAAAAGTCGCATACGTAAGCGGATCTGCATTCTACCCGCACGGAGAAAAGAAGAACAGTATGAGGCTGAATTTCACATACTCCGATGATGATAAAATAGTAGAGGGCATCAAGAGGCTCGCATACGTAATAGATGAGGAAATGGAACTAGTAGAATGATCATTTTATAAATATTAATTTTTGAATACCTTTATAATTTTAACTTCCATTTTAAATCACGGCATTTTTGAATGATCTCCCTGGATCGGCAGGCAACTAATATTAACGATAGTTCAGAGATTATTGAGTATATAAATAAACTTCCATGAAAACAGCACCTTGTATATTCTTTTTAATGGATACGATCATATGCCTGGCCAGGGTACGCGCCCAGTATCTTGAGGATAGTTCCTCGTTATAGATCATGATTCACCAAGGGATATGTTTCTACATTCAATGAACCTCTCCTATCATCCGTGGAACTGTATAACGGATAACCGTAACTACTGCACAGCTCTGTATTATTCGATCATGTGAACGATCCGATTCCTATAGCGATTTTCTGTTCTACAGTGAATTTTTCTGGCATTTCATATCACACTTTCCATAGAAGTTAAGCACAGATCTGAAAACTCCCTTTGATCCACATTATATATCCTTACATCTATATAATATATCTTATAACTGTCTACTATAAAGGGGCAGATCAATCGTTAGGATGGGAAAGTAAATAGGATAAAAATGATAACATAAATGTCATTGTAACTTTTTTCATAGAGGCGCCTCATTTAGATAAACTCCCCAGCTGTTGCCGGTGCAATGATGTTTGTGGTTTGGCTGTTAGCCAGTTTATTATACGTTGCCATCAGAAAGAGGAAGTTTGCAGAAATTGCAGGAAATTTACAGATATAAGCTGGGTTCGTATAATCAGCTCAATTTCGCTTTCACTCTATTCATGACTTCATTCGGTATTGAGGGAATTTCAGGATGTTTTCTCATTGCGGTTATATTTATAATTCCATTCTTGCAACTTAGATCATATTGAGGATTCATTCTGGTAGCAAGTGCCCATCCAACCTCTTCAATATTCGATGGGTCAATATCATCTGCAACTGCAATGTTCACGTCACCGTCCCCCAGTTCATGGGAAATGACAACACTGGACTTACCCAGGGATAATAAAAGTGATCCGTCCGTTATGATTCTTGAGTAGGGTTTATCTTTTCCGGATGTTATAAATAAGACCTTTCCCGCGCTTCCATCCTTATCAGTGGTTAAATCCGAGCTTATAACATACATGTTCCGGAATATTACAATGCTCTCGCCACTTGAATTGTTTGTCTGCGCCAGATTCACAAGTGCGTGCTCAATATCCAGATCCGTTTTACCATTGTTGATGAATATAACCTTCCCCCAGGAGGAATCTGTACCTACAATACCCGTTCCGAACTGTCTTGATATTGCCATGTTACCATCTTTCACGTAACCGATACCCAGAAACCTTGAACCGTAATGTGGCCAGACTATCCTGTATTCAGGGCCTTTTGGCATGAACCTGATCAGTGAAGCGGTTATGGCAGCAGATCTTGATGCTGAAAACAGATTTATGTGCTCCGATGAATTTGACGGCTGAATATCGTAATAGATAGGATATTTCCTGGTCATGATGGTTTTTACATGCGCTACGCTCCTCGTGGAATCCTGACCCATATACCCGGTATATTCCGCAAATGGACCCTCATCAAATGTTTCATCTGGAAGGTATTCAGCCTCTATGACTATCTCAGATTCAGATGGAACTGGCAAATTGTTTGAAATACCGTCCGTATAACGGAAACCTGCGATTTCTTCAGCCTTTGCATATTCGTTCCTGATGAATGCTGATCCAAGCAGGTAAAATAACGGGTGTGCACCGATTATTACGGAAATTTCAAGTTTTAGTCCTTCTCTCTTGCAATAATCAAGATACCTCCACATGTTTCCATGGCTGCCAGCATCAAAGGCATACATGTTTTTGGCAAAGGGCTGAATTCTTGTGAAGCTCAGGTTGAGTACCCTGTCATTCTCCGGGTCTCTTGCCAGTGCAAGCCCTGATGTGATATAATTGCCATATCCGGTTCTGGATCCATCAGATGAATAGTGGATCGGTATGGGCAAAGCAAACAGATCCACACTTTCCCCCGAAGTAACATTTTCCTTGACAGGTGCATCATGTTCAAGGGTTTTTGCAGAGAAAATTTCATCCTTTGCAATCACTGAATTCCACCTTTCCAGAAAATCCCCCATACTTTTGAGTCCCGTGGCCATTGCAATCCTCTCTTCAGAACCCAGAAGATTGGTAACAAGGTTAAACCGGGGGTATCCCTTCAGATTCCTGAAGAGAAGGACCTTGTTTTCTCTCGCTGTTAGTTTGGCATAGGCCGTTATCTCGTACTTGACATCAACTGGATCGTCCACTATCTTCAGGTATTTATCCCCCTTTTTTGAAAGATCATTTATGAATGTTCTCAGTGAGGGAAACTGATCTGTTGGATACATGGATTGAAATAATTAACCTGTACATAACCATTGAGCCCATGCATTTTGTGGCGTTCTAGGATGATTAGTTTACTGATTTATAGCTGATCGTGTGTATTGAGGAATAGGTGAACAGAACAAAGAACGTTCAGAAAGAAAGGGTGAAGATATCGTAAGCATGGAAAAATAAATAGAACGGAGGTAGCGGCATAAATGTCACTGGAACTTTCTTCATGGAAGGATTATCAGGAATCCGCATCATCCAACTATCTTGAGGTAATAGCCTGCAAAGGTAACCGCCAGGCCTATGCCGATCATTATGGCAGACCACATTGCGGGACTGCTTTTTGTAGTTCTGCTTATGAACAGCCCGAGAAATGCGAGAAGTATGTATGATACGATGAACGGTATCCATATGAAACTCTCTGAAATTATGCTTGAGGATAGGGGGATCAGCGCGCCGAAAAAACTGCAAGCAAACGCAATAAGGGTTCCCTGCAGTGATTCCAGGAAGATATCCCTTCCCAGACGGCCCCTCATAAGCGATCTTGCCTTCTTCATGTTCAGCTGGAATGCCGTTCTTCGAAGTTCTTCATTGAGACCGGCAAACTGCGCTATGAAAAAGCTGAACATCCCGGCAAATGCTGATCCGAAGGATATCCTTATTGCCAGCGACAGTGTTATTTTATCGTCAAAAATGCCCCCAGAGGACAGTATCAGGGCCGTTATTATCCCGTCCGATATCCCTATTGCAAGGGGGAACAGAAGCTGGTTCTTCATTTTATTATATACTTCCCGCTCGCGACCTCATCGATCGAGTGTATTGCGCATCCCATATCTTCTATTTTCTGCAATAGCCTCTCATAATGTATGTTCGTTCCCTCGACTATTATGCTTGTCCCCATGGTCTCCATATCCATCTCCGTAACTGTAATCTTCACCGAATCAACGCCAGAAACATTTTCTATGGCATCCGCAAGTTCAACCAGTGTTGGCCTGTTGAGACTTTTGTCCACATCAAGCAAAATTCTCCTTAGATTCATACTTTATCTTCCATCTCCGTATTTTAAGTTTCAAACTATACATATATCTCTATTTTTATCAGCTTATCAAGCTTTTTTAGATTCCTGAATTCTTATTTTATTAGACGGTTCTATCCAGATTTTATCGAACCTTTTATTACGATATTAAACGGGATCTTGAACTTCAATCTTATACTATAAGGCCTGATACTCAACTTTTTTCTTGTGCCTGATCGTATCTTAATGGAATCTATTATTAGTAAAGGATAGTATTTTTTGCATAAGAATTTAATTATTTTAAAGGATATTTATAACTACAATATTATAGTTATTTCTTTTAGCATAGCCTCCCCTCAATTTTCTTAGATAAAGCTGAAATAATGATATATGCATTATTTATGGGGCCCGACAAAATTTACTTAAAGTAAATAATTCATAGCCGATCAGAACAATGGATGTAACCGGTATAGATGAAAATGTTTCATTGATCACGTGCCTGTAAAAGCGATTAAGGTTTTGGCAGCCCGGAACCATGAAGTATTTTATCGTCCTTGATCATACACTATCAATGGCAGTGATTGTAGGGGGGACATTCTCGGTTCTTCACAGGGGTCACAAAGCTCTCCTTGCCGAGGCAATAAAAACCGGCGAAAGGGTAATTATCGGCCTTACAAGTGATGAATATGCCGAAAAAAACAAAGTATATCCGCCTGTAAGATACAGCATAAGGTACAGGAACCTTTCCGCTTACATGGCAAGAAGAACAGATAACTTCGAAATACATCCAATAGACGACAGGAACGGAAACGCACCATTCGGGAAGGATTATAATTACATCGTCGTTTCTCCGGAAACTTACAGGAGAGGACTGAAGATAAATGAAATGAGGGCAAAAGCCGGCCTTCCACAGATCAGGATACTGAAGGTCAACTATGTTCTTGCCGAAGACCTGTTCCCGATAAGTTCCAGCAGGATAATAAAAGGGGAGATTTCGAGATCAGGCAGAAGAATCGTTCCGGTAAAAATATCAATATCAACCCATAACGAGGCGAAGGTTTATGCTCTTCAGGCTTACGTAAAAAGCTTCATGAAAAATTTTACAGTGACGAGGAATGAAGATTACGTGCTTCCAACGGATCAGCCTATGGGGGATGAAACTCTCAGGCTTGCCATAAGGAGGTCCATGGACGCACTGAAGGACAATGATTACGGTATTGGAATCGAATCCGGCCTCATATACAGCAGCGTTAACGGCCATTATATGGACGTGCATTACTGTTCAATAATTGACAGGGATGGAAGAATAACGGTAGGAAGCAGCAGCGGATTTGAGGTAAACGAAGAGGTCATCGATCTTGTCAAGCGTGACAGGACTTTTTACCAGGCATATTCATCCATCATAGATACTGATGGCATAAATGAAAGGGACGGCATCATAGGGAAGATCAGTGGAGGCAGGCTGAGGCGCGAAGACCTGATTCTTGAATCCCTGAGAAACGCTTTCATAAAGAGGTTCGATCCTTTATTTTATGAGGAGGAGAGGAATCCATATAGGGAGTAAAAAATCCGATTCTGTGAACCGCGAGAAAATAATATAAAAATAATAAAATTAAACAGGAATCCTGGAGTTCAGCTTCTTCCCTATGTTAGTTATCATGTCTTTGACGGTTTTTTCAAGATCATATTCAGGGCTGAATCCCCATTCATTTATGGCCTCCTTTGAATCCAGGCTTTCGGGCCAGGTTTTTGCTATGTCATCCCTGTAATCGGGATCATATTTTATCCTGAAATCCGGCACATATTTAGTTATATACCTGTAAAGTTCAGCGGGGGTGAAACTGTATGAAGATATATTGTACCCGTTTCTCAGCTTCAGTGATGAACTTTCAGCCTCATAGAGTTTCACTATTGCCGAAAGGGCATCCGGCATGTACATCATTGGAAGGCCCCTGTTCTCGGAAATATAACAGCTGTAATCCCTGTGCGTGACAGCGTAATAGAATATCTCAACGGCATAATCCGTCGTTCCGGCTGTTGGCTCCGTTACGTAACTCAGTATGCCTGGATAACGCAGGGATCTCACATCAAGCCCAAATTTTTCATAATAGTACTGCGCGAACAGTTCATCCGCAATCTTTGTTATGCCATAAATTGTCCTCGGCTTTGTTACCGTCAGGCTAGGTGTGTTCTTCTTTGGGGTTTCAGGCCCGAAAACACCGATGGTGCTCGGTATTATAACTTCCTTCACATGGTGTGATCGGGCAGATTCCAGAACATTGTGTGTTCCGTTGAGGTTGACGCTGTATGCAAGCCCGGGATCTTTTTCTCCCTTGGCAGAGAGTATGCCTGCAAGATGGTATATCCCGTCAACCTTGTATTTCTCTATCAGGAGATCAATCTGTGATCTGTCCGTTACATCAAGGTTCACGAATTTTATATTTCCAAAATCCTTTCTGGCAACATCGCTTGCTATGACTTCAGAATCACCGTAAATTTTTGAAAGGTAGGGAACAAGTTCCGAACCTATCTGCCCGGAGGAACCGGTTACTAGTATCATAGGGTATAATCGTAAATGCGTATAAAAATGTATTACGCTACGGATATGGATAGACAAATAAGCACACGTGAGGTGTTTCGAATACATCACCGGACGCTGCCGGATAAGGAGGACTATTCATCACAGGTGCTATTTAGGCTCGGGCCGCAAATCCTTTTTACGGAAATGAATAAAGGCAATTGAAATTATTTTAATACGATAAAATTATGCCTGAAAGTTCGAATAGCTTTATCCCGCATACCTGACTTAAAGGCCGATTGGAGTTAAAAATAATTATAGTGATGCAGTTTCGAAAAGCTTAAGAAAAATTTATTTTTGGATAATTTCGCCAGCGAAAAACGCAGTTTTCCGCGTATCAAATCGTATCCCGCTGCGCTTTCTGCTGAAAGTTATCATGCGGTTAAGCCTTGATCGGGATTCTCTTTGGCAGCAGCGGAAGCAGGACTATGGACACAACGGCGAAGATAAGCATTATCCACATAGTATCAACAAGGCTTATCCTGAGCAGGAGAAGTGACATAACCCCTATTCCTGCCCCGCCTCCAACCGTATTTCCAAGCCCCCATACAAGGCCGTTTGAGGTGGTTGATATCTCCTTCGGCACAATCTGTCCAACGTATCCCAGGAGGACGGGGAATCCCGTGAATGCCATGAACACGAAGAGGGCATAGCTGACAGTATCAAGGATGGCGTTCGCTTTTGACAGCATGAAGAAGACAAAAAATATCGCTGAAAATATCGTCGTGATTATTATGCTGAACTTTCCGCCCTTCATCTCCGTGATCTTTCCGAAAACCGGCTGGCCAACAACAGCAGTTATGAAACTCAGGGTCAACACGTAACTCATTATGACTTCCGAATGCAGTTCGCCTACCAGATACTGTGATATATATGTCGTAGTTCCGGTCAGGAACATTGCCCTGATGAAAACTATTATAACTAGCATGGAGAGAATTCCACGGTACTTTGCCATCTGGACCTTCCGGTTGTTGCTTTCCGATGCACTTTCGTTAATACTGGACATGACTTCCTGGCCCTTCAGAAATCCAAGGCCAAGGTAAAGCACGAGGGATATCACAAACATGTAAGCGGCAAGAAAAATAAGTGCGTGGAACTCACCGTAAAATAATATCAGCGGAACAAGGGTCACCGGGAGAATCGATCTTCCTATACTTCCAAAGGAACCGTTTATTCCAAGTGCGGATGCAGCTTTTTCTTTATATGTCATGTGGAGAATCGAGGCACCTATCGGGTGGTAGAAAGCCTGGCCCACACCGAGGACTATGGCAGAAATTATCATAAGCGGAAGGACCATGCCGGATATTTTGAATGAAAACGCAAATATTACCACAGATACCCCGATGATAATCATTCCAAACGTCATGAGCGTCCTGTAATGTCTCGTTTTATCAGCATATCTGCCAACTGGTGTGCTGAGAAGCCCTGATAAAACGTTGTAAAGGATTGCCACAGCTCCGAGAAGTGCAAGGCTTATTCCAAAATCTTTATAGTAATACGTTATAAGCACTGAGAACAGGAGGAGGTTAAGATCATTGGAAAGATGTCCAAGCGAGGTGAACGTGATTGATCTTGCATGAATGCTTTTCACATCTATTTCAGAGTTACTTATATCACTTTTTCCAGACACGTGCGACGACCTCAGTTACAGTTCCGGAAATTGCTTGAAACTATTTAACATTTCTTATTGTTATACTAAATTTATTAGCGTATTATAATCTTGACCTATAATGATTTATTTCCCTATTAATAGGGGAAAAAGGGAAAATCCTGAACTATAACGGTTCAGAATCCAGGTGCAACCATAATTTCGTCCAGTTCACGTTTCAGGCCATTCGCCGGGATAACCCTCCAGAATACCTCAATGGAAGATTCATCAGAAAGAATCGAGGCTTGACTGTGATGTTCCGGAATAATTTTTCATAAGGGTATCTACGTGCACCATTATGCGTTCAGCTGAGAAATCATGTTCCATGCACATGAAATTTTCAATGCATTTGGCGTCGGGGGGAGAAAACTTCAGATCAACATCGACATGCGGAGGATTCCTGAAAAGGTCGATTATGCTGTCCAGGTTCTCAATATCCTTCCCGATGGCTGTAAGCACAGCGTGTATTGTCCCGTGCTTCTTTATGAGCGACAGCGCTTTTTTTGCCCCGATTCCACGTATGCCATAATTAAAATCTGTTCCAGCGAGTATCCCGATGGATATCAGCTGATCTCTTGATATGCCATTCGTCCTGAGTACCTCGTCAAGCGATACATATTCAGGGGAAACATTCCTGTATATGTTCTTTTTTGGAACCTTCCTCTTCCCGTATATCGCGAAGTTCCTTATGACCTTTGGAGCGCCAAAAAGAAGACAGTCGTAGTCCTGTGATACAACGCCGTTGGCGGTTCCCGTTGCTGCCATATACGATGCCTGGGCCTCTCCTTCCGAGGGGGCATCAACATACGGTACGCCCATACAGTCAAGAAGTTTCTTTGTATCATCAACGATCTGCGGTGTTATATAATTGACTCTGGAGTAGTACTGCTTAAGATTTTCTTCGCCACGATCGATTGCATTTTCAAGATCTATCTTCGCCTTTTCTTTCAAAAGGGATCTTTCCCTGAGAGTCCTGTTCTTGAGCGGGCTGGGCTTTCCGTCAAAAACATATACCGGCCTTATCCCGTTTTCAATCAGGTTGACTGTGCGGTAAAATATTCCGTAAATATGCGATGTGACGTTTCCTTTCGAATCCATGAGGGGAGTTCCGTCATACTGCCTCACGTTGCTCAATAACTGGTACAGAATATTGTAGGAATCAATGGCTAACGTCATGTTTGCCTGATCCCTGAACGTGGTCTGGTGCCTTGGCACTATATCAGATATGTCCGTTCCCGTCATTATCACCCCCGCATGATATGCCGGTATCGGTTATGGTGAATCCGGAACCTGATCCGTCTTTTATCGATCTGTGCTTCACAACAGTTATGTGCCTCATGCCATTCGATCCTTTTTCGATGCTGTATATAGCCTTCATCACGTGATTGACAACAAAGCCGCCAAAGGGCACAAATCCGCCATTCTCTATGTCCTGGTATATCTGATTAGTTATAATTACGGGAATCTTTCGCTTTGCTGCAATTGAGGATATCAGCGCAAGCTGTTTCTGGAGCTCCGATATCCTTGACTGCGTATCATCGCTCTTCTCAAGCCTGAAGAACTCTGTGAATGAATCTATAACAAGAAGCCCGTAATTCTCGTCTTTCTCGATCATTTTTGAGGCTTTCATGATCGCAACTTCCTGGTCATCAAGGGAAAATACCCTGTAAAGCTTGAATTTTCTCAGATCGGATGTGCATATGTTGAGGAAACGTTCCGATGAAAAACCCTCCGAATCAATATATATGACCTTTTTTCCTGCGCCCATCGCGGAACATGAGAATATCATTGACAGGTTTGTCTTTCCACTTCCTCCTTCGCCATAAAGTTCAGATATTATGCCGGCTTCGATTCCACCGCCCATAGCATTATCTATACAGGCGACGCCACATTTTAACCTGGGAAGTATATCCTCCACTTTAACTTCTTCCATCCCTTTTGTATAATCTCTTGGTTTATTATTATTTTTATCGTATTTTCAAAATCCATCAATATTAAAAAGTGTTATATCCACTTCCAAGATTGTCATTCATGGATTATACACGTATTTTCGACTATGCAAGGGAGGTTAACACCATCCTGATATACAACGACGGTGAGGAGAACAGGGATACTGCCTTCACGTATATAGCTGGAAGCACAAAGGGGATATTTGAGGGATCGGCCCTTATTGCAGACAAGAAGAAGGTAACGATCGTAACCTCAGTTCTGGAGGAGCAGGCCGCCAGATTGACAGGGTATAACGTTAAAATATTCCACAATTCGGCGGAGTTTCAGAGTATATTGCGTGATTTGCTCTCTGACGTTAACGTTATAGGCATAAATTACTCTGCACTGACTCTTTCATCGTACAAGATGATGCTGCGTATAATACCTGACAAGGAATTTATCGATGTTTCCGCAAGCCTTCAGGAATCCAGGAGAATAAAGTTTCCGGAGGAGATATCAAAGCTGAAGGAAGCTGCAAAGATCGGCAGCGAGATAATTCCGGACGTGATAGACTTCATGAAAGAGGGGATCACGGAATATGAAATAGCATCGAGAATGGTATATCTCATGATGAAGAATGGTGCATCAGGGCCATCGTTCGATACAATAGTTGCATTCGGAAAGAATGCGTCGCTTCCGCATTATTCTCCGGGAAATGCAAAGCTCAAGCGCGGAGACTTTGTACTCATGGACTATGGGGCAAAATATGATGGATACTGCTCGGACATAACGAGAACTGTCGTCTTTGGAAAGGCGTCCGATGAACAGAAGGAGATGTATAACACGGTGAAGAAGGCGCAGCATGATTCCATGGCCGCAATAAAGGAAAACGTCAACGGGAAGGATATTGATGCCATAGCAAGAAACATAATAGATTCCACCAAATACAAGGGGAGGTTCATACATTCCCTGGGGCACGGAATAGGCCTTGAAGTTCACGATCATCCTGCGCTTTCCCCTTCGTTCGACTTTCCATTGAAGGAAAACATGACCATAACGGTCGAGCCCGGGATATACGTTCCGGATTTCGGTGGAGTCAGGATCGAGGATGACGTGATAGTAAAGAAGGACGGCTTCGAGAAGATTACCACTGCGCCCACGTACGATCTTATAGAAGTGTCATGATATTCCCGGACGAAAAGGCATGCCTTGACAGGAAGAACATCGATCGAATACTGAACGATCGCACTACTAAAGGCATAAACGAAAGATCGTCAGCCAGGGACTCCATACTGGCGGCAATTGACGGGGCGGATAGCTTTAGTGAAATAGGCCCCGATTCATTTATTTTTTCTTTGTGGCTTCTTTCAGCCATAAATGAAAATATCATAACGGCAAGATCGATCATACTGCAGAGATCGGTCCTGGAAGAATCACTGAACAAGCGCGATAATGAGGAAATAGCAGAATATGCAGAAAAAATCAACCTGCCGGTCTCATATTCAGATGACATATTCCGCATCCGGATGCCTGAATTCCTGAAATACACCGCAAGGGTAAGCGGAAACAAATACAGGCTCGTATACCAGCCGCTTAACAATGGAATAGTATCATGCAAAAAGGATGTTTTTATAAAGATCGTCAGGGAAGCTTTCGTTCAGAGCGCTTTTAACATAGTGGATAAAATTAATCCTGAAGAGGCTGCATCAGTACTTTCAGGTTACGCCGGCGAAATCAGTAGCCTGAGGGATCATTACAAGAAAAGATCAAGGGAATCCGACATTTCATCCGTGATCGATGCAAGATATTTTCCGCCATGCATCAAGGCTTTCATAACACAGCTCAGGGACGGAATAAACCTGCCCCACATGGCCAGGCTGGCCCTGGCAAGCTTCATGCACAAGGTAGGATCGTCCGACGAAGACATCGCGAAGCTCTTTGTGAACGCGCCGGACTACGATGAAAACATAACGATATACCAGGTAAGGCATATTTCAGGCGAGATATCAGGGATCGAATATTCTCCTCCAAAATGCGATACTCTCCGTTCGAACCACCTGTGCTATATGGACGATGACAGGCTGTGTAACCAGGAATGGATGAAGCATCCGCTGACCTATTACGAGATAAAAAGGAAAAAGAAGTAATTTTACAGTTTTCTCTCTATAAGCTTTAAAATTGTGCCCTTGTGGAGATTGCTATCAAGAATGTATATCCTTGTCTTTTCCCAGGTAATCCTCGGATATGTGCAGCTCTTAACCTCATATTTTATGTCTGCGTCATTGAGGATCTTTACCAGCTTCTCTTCTGAAAAACGGGCAAGAGTTTTCTTTGAAAGTTTTCTTCCCTTTGATCTGGGAATATCCTTGTTAAAATATTGAAGGTACAGCGAGCATCTCATTGCTTTGCCTTCATCAGGATCGCATTAACAACCCCATCCTGCCCCGGGCGGGACGTTATCCTTGCCTCGCCTATTTCGGTGGATATGATTGTTCCCCTGTTCATGATATTCCTCTGGACATAATGGCTGTTTGCCGGATTTTCCTTTACAGTTATGATTTTGACACTTTTTATCTTTTTCTCTACGGGATCGTAAACATTCGCATTTTTAGTTGTGAAAAGAACTACCTTGGTATTTCCACCCATGCCACGCAGGACTTTTCTTTCCGATTTTTCGGCGAGTCTTGTGAGCGTTGGCTCTCTTCCAAGCTCAAATCTTCTTTTCTTCCTTGATGACCTTAACGTTCCGCCACTTGGCTTCTCATGTCCTCTTCCTTGAAATATAGTCATTTAACCACCACATCAATTCTCCTGTCTTATTAACCATTAAAGCAGGTTTGATCGGATCTCTTGAATCCTACAATTGATAACCTGAAATTGCATAAATTATATAAATATTTAGCTAACGCTGGCGGTCCTGATATTTAAAAACGGGAATGCAAAACAGGATTCATCATTAAAAATGGCAGGCTATGCCCTAATTTCCATCTTCTATTATCAGGGCGGACTTCCTCTGCACAAGTATCTGGGCCAGATCATAAGGCGCGTAGAGAATGTCGTTTTTCTTCAGGACATAGTTTCTTGAGGGTTGTGCTATTGGAGGCAGATCCTCAAGCACCATGATGAAAACATCGCTTTTTGTAATTTTCTTTTCCTTTTCTTCCTGTATATTTTCCTCCGGCAGGGGAGCGGTTTCAGTTTCCTTTTCAATGTCTTCAGCTGGTGCCGTTGCCGGGGCCTCCTCTTTTTCAATTTCCTTCTTGGAGGACAGGAGCAGGGAAAACTCATCGCTTATTATGTTGTGGATGTTCTCTATAAATTCCCTTTCTTCCTGGGTGAGAACAGAAAGCACATCACTGTCAATGTCGTATATTGCCTTGGAAATTATCTTTTCGAATCTCCTCTGAAGAAAGCTCTTCATGTCGTTTCTTATGGTTGAAATCAGGCTGTTCCTGGCCATATAGTTTGTTATATCCATGTTCTTGAGGTATCCGTCAGCTTCATTTTGCAGCGTAAATATTGCTTCTTTTATATTTTTGTAGAAAGCCGGATCTATCTCCTTTATCTTCCTGGAACGCGATTCGGCGTAAAGGGCTGTCTTCAGGTCCGATATTACTTTATCTATTTCCGCTGCATTCAATCAGATCGACCTCTCCAACATATAAGAAGTGTATGTCAATTAGCATAAAAATATAGTTTCACCTTAAATTCTCGTACCCGAAAAAAGGTACGGATCTTTATCAGCTGCAATGCGAATGTTGAAGTTATTTTTACGATTAATTCAGATCCGATATTGAAATTATTAAGAAAACGACTTAAATGAACCTGAACACAAGCAAGGATGCAGCCACTGAAGCAGGTAATGTGTACATGGCAGTGAACTTTGCAGTGCGAAGTGACGAGAAAACGGAGGATATTAGATTCTGGAAATTATTCTTTTCACCCATTTTCACGGTTGCTTCCTCGGTGGACATCCCCACCATCACCGATTCGACGTCACCTTTTGCCTTCAGTACGGTGTTTGCAATGCTTTCTGCTATGCTATTAAGATCGCCTGCGGCTCCAAATGGATAAACATCAAGGACTCCAGCGTTGACATAGTGATTATCAGTCGTATAAATTTCAATTCCGGAAACGATGCCCCTGACCTTTTCCTTCACTTTCTCTATCAGATCTGTGGTAATGTTATTGGAATCAGTTAGCACTATGGCATCGAATCTTTCAGCCGTCTGTATTACCAGGGCCTGTATTCCTGAGGGCCCAAGGCCGGGCAAATCATCGATTAACTTTGAGTAGCCTATTTTTGCCTTATACTTTGATTCATTGTTATTGAACTCCCTCTCAAAGCTCTTGATGGTAGCCGAACAGTTCCTGAGTTCCGGCGCCTTCTTTGTGAAATTATTTTGTGCGTCAATAACAGCAAAATCCCTTGCTCCGGATTTCTTCATATGTGAAATTATTTTAAGTCCCTCATCAAGCGAGACATCATCGAACGGGGTTTTTTCAGGCACAAGTGCGCCGAAGCCATAATCACCGAACTTCTGAAGGAAAATTACATATTTGCCAGATATAACTTTCTTTGGCCTTGAAACAGTATCAGCGTACTCTGCCTTATCGATGGCTATACGTACTGCAGAAGCTATACTGTCAATATCCGAATCGCCTCTGCAGTTATTGTCATTGCTCGTTGTGCTGTGGAAAACCATCAGATCACCGATATCGGCGAGCCTGTCCTGAAGCCTCTGGGGAAGATTGCTGCTTCCCAGTGTTCCGAAGGGTCCCGGATGTATATACGGGATAACAAGCGCAACCTTTCTTTTGCCACCAGTGGCTTTAATGTCGATTACTTTCACAGGGATGCTTCTTTCAACTCTGTAAATGTGATCAAAGAATCTCTTGATGGACGGATTTGTTTCAAGCCTCTTGTTGGAATTGAGGAAGAATTCAAGTATCTTGGATGGAGACGTTTTATATTTCTTTACAAATTTCTTTGTAGAGTTTCTTATCAGGTAATACGCGGCCATGGCGTATATGAGGGATGATATTATGAATGGAACGACCAGCCTGTAATCATTCGTATATATGAAAAGGAAGAATATCAGGGCGGAATAAACGTAGTTCATTGAGGGTATAACCTCCTTGAAGCTATCATTGGGGTAGAAAACGTAGAATATCAGGAACCTGAGCATCGTGGTTGAGGAAATGGATACAAGCATCGATATTTCCACGTCCCTGAAAGCGTTGAAGCCTATCAGTATCCAGAAGAAAACCGACCAGATAACGAGCGAGACAAAATTCAGGTAGACGCTTCTTCTGAGTGGAAACGTTATTTTGCTTATCCTGGAGAAAAGCATATCAAAAAGAATCGCAAGAAGGTATATGGCTACAACAGCTATAATTGCATACTCCAGGTTTCTTAAAATAAGGTAATCTACATAAACTATCAGTGCAATTGGCAATATAAAATACCTGGCCTTTACCGATCTCCTGACAAAACCGGTTAAATCTTCAAATCCCTTATTTTTATTTTCGTCCAATGATGTTATAGTGCGAGCCCCTATTTCTATTTTTCTTTGACCGGCTCTGTTTCACGGATATTATGCTCATAAAAGAATAAAAATGTAAATGATCAAATGCGGATAAACGATAGAATCGCACATGAAATCGATGCAATAAGCGGGTTAGTTTTTAAAAGTTGACATCATCCAAGCTGGCAATGAAATGCGGAAAGGCGAATCTCAGGATTTGTTTTTGGATTTCAGGTAATTCCGGTGAGAAGTCGCTATATGTGATTTCTCATTCCCGTTTATGGTTTGTTCATAAATGGAAAGTAAGCTGTCGATATGGCTTTCAACACTGTACTTTTTGACGGCCAGGGATCTCGCCTCCTCACGCATTCCGGCGTAGAGATCCTCATTGTAATAAACTTCCATTATCTTTTTCCTGACCATGCCGACATTTTCGAAATTGATATATGTAATTGAAATTGTATCCTCCTTCACGGGAAATTTATTGGAGACGAATACAGGCAGGCCGCAGGACAGGGATTCGAATACGGATAAACCGAACGTATCGGCCTTGGCGGGATATATGAAGAGCCAGGATTCTCTCAGCTTTTCCATCTTTTCGCTTTCCGATACATATCCGCTCACCACTACATTACCCAGTTTTCTGTTCTTCACAATCTTTCTTATATTTTCAAGCTCTGGGCCTATTCCGCACAGCTCGAAGGATACAGGATCATCCTTCATCTCCTCTGCAAGGCTGATTATATCGTAGATACCCTTATCAACCGTCATCCTTCCTATGAAAAGGATCTTCCTGTTTCCTGTTTTTTCCGGTGGTGTATACTTTTCAGTATCTATGAACAGGGGCAGTATCTTTATGTTCCTGACTCCGTATTTGCTGAGCAGATCACGGGCATCAGAACTTGGCACAAGAACGATGTCCGCTTTTTTATAGATAAAAATGCTGTATTTCCACGCAATGGAAAATATAAGATTTTTTAACGGCATTTTTATTGAATTCTGCATATTTGTGAAATCAGTATGGAATGTGGCTATAACAGGAACGTTCATGCGCTTCGCAGCCATATAACCAATGGAGCTCATAAAAAAAGTGTTGTGTATATGTATGATGTCAGGCTTCACTTCCAGAACCTTCCTGTATAACGAAAAGGGGAATATATTGACGGGCATCCTGTACTGATCATACGGGGGAAAAGGCACCGTTCTCGGTATAATAACATTTTTCTCACCGGCATCCCCCGTAAGGGAAAAAACTGAAACATCTATACCTCTCTTTTCAAGTTCTTCCTTTACTTCCTTTAGATAAGTCGATACACCATCAGGAGTCGGATAGTATGTATCAGTGAAGTATGATATGTTCAAGTTCCTGCCTTAATGGATAATACACCTGAAAGATTAAATTTTTTCTCTTTCATATTTTAAATTGGCAATTCGTGCAGAAAGTGTTTGCAATTCAGGATGCACATGAAAATGCCGGTACCTGCTTAAATGAATTTCACTGAAATTTCCAGTTCAGTTGCACGTTCCATAAGACGACGGCATCATCTTACGACTTTCACCATCCTGTATTTTCCATACCCGTATAAGACCTTTGCGTAGCCGTTTTTCCACAGGTCGATTCTCGTATCAATATAGAGATGATCCATCCGTTCCACCTTTTCCGGCGAGGCAAGTATGATTATACGATCCTCACCCAGATTTGAAAGGACGCGATCCGACAGCTGCTTGTTTCCCCTGCCTATAAGAAAGAACTGCCCTCCAACCGGAGATATTACCAGGACGGATTCCTTTTTCGTAATATCGAAAATATCAGATTCGCTAGCATCTTCTTTTATGAGTTTTCTGTCCTTTATGATGTCGAATCCGAGAACATTTGTTTCTATGCCCATCTCCTTCAGCAGGGCCTTGCATGTGGTTCCGGGACCTATTATATAATACCTGCCATCCATCTTTTCCATGAGGTATTCAATGGCATCATCTTCATTTGCAGTATCATACTCGGCCTTCGAGTTGCGGACAATATCCTCAAAATGTGGCACTCTGAGGGTTCCATATTGCTTTATATTCAGGATGCCATGCGAATAGTCATTTTCGTTTATATCGACGACCTCAGCAATATCGGTTTCTATTTTCCCATCATTCAGGAGGCTGATCAGCGCATTTGCAGCATGTGTTACGCTTATTGCGAATATTGAGCTGTACATCTTCACGCCCGCCGGTATTCCTATAACCGGTATATCCGGGTTGATTGAACTCATTACATCCCTTGCTGTCCCGTCGCCGCCCACAAATACGAGTACGTCGATGCCATTCAGGCCCTTAACAAATCCGGTTGTATCCTCCCTTGTGGAAGGCACCGAAATTACGTAAGTTTCAACATAATTGTAATTCCTTTCCCTGACAAGATCTTCCCCCATGTAGCCTGATGGAACATAAAATTCAATAGAATTAGCGTAACTCGAGAGATCATCAAGAAATATGGATGCCTTCTCAATAGAAACAGAATCCGACACACTGGATAGCGTTAATCCATCGGACCCTTTCATATTTTTTGTTGATCCGTAACCGGCAACGGGATTCACAAAGAAAGCTACCTTCATATACCGTTAATCGTAAAGGTGTAAATGAATTATGCCTTCAGCTTAACAGGATACCCATTGATGATTGCATATTCTTTTATAAATTAAATTGCAATATACTGGATGGAAAGCACGAAGACAGCTGACGCTCGAAAGGGTGAGGAAAGTCCCCCCTCCACGGCGGGTTCCAACCGGCGCAAGCCGGTATCTCGAGAGGGATGGTAAAGATAAAAGAAAGAAACGTTTTCCGGTAAAGGATGATTCCTGAAGGATGACGTTTCCGGAAGAGACGATGGAAAATCTTCCTGGATGGAGAAAGTCTAAAAAGATCCGGTGCGTCCGCCGCAAGGATCGGGTAAGACGAATAGTCGAATGCTGCCTACCCGGAAGGGGAAACAGAAAGGGGCTTACTACGTGCATTCCATTTTTTATTTGAGAGTTTTTTTATAGTTTAAGGAGTTATAAATCTATGAAAAAAGACGAGATAAATATCGATTTATTTTTCAGGATAGATGTGCGGGTTGGAACGATAAAACAGGTTGATGAATTTCCGGAGGCAAGAAAACCTGCCTATAAAATTACCGTGGATTTTGGTCCTGAAATCGGCATAAAAAAAACATCAGCGCAGATAACTAACTATAAGAGGGAAGATCTTATCGGACGGAAGGTCATTGCCGTGGTGAACTTCCCGGTCAAGAGGGTTGCAAATTTCAACTCTGAAGTTCTTATACTGGGCGGTTTAACCGGTAACGGAGTAAAGCTCCTTTCCATAGATGATCCAGGCAATATTCCTGATGGAACTGTTATAGGCTGAGTATTTGTCAGAGATAGGGAAAACAGGATCCAATTAAGAAAACAGGTCTAAAAATTTCATGAATAGAAATGTTTTTAAAATAATTCTAAATACAAATAAATGCCTGTTACAGAAATAAATACGATAAGCGCCGCTTCGCTTCAGGGCAACCCCTTCAACGATCCGGTTGAACGTGAGATCGTTGCAATTGATGTAAATTCAAGCGATAGTTCTCCGATTCTCATTGGCCTGGCGGGTTTTTTTGGATCAAACAGAAGTTTTCAAAACAGACTTTATGCATCGCTGGATTTCCAGTCAGTGCTTAAAGAAATAGAAGAAAAAAATAAGGATACAGGATTCACAATTATTCTTCCGGATACTATGACGTCTATTTATGGAAACCAGTACCTGAACTCATCAGCCGTTGGAAACTATGAAGATTTCATAACGGTTGATCTGGTGAATTTCATAAAGAAGAAATATGGCGAGAGAAACATAGGAATCTTCGGGCGATCGTCCGGCGGCTTCGGGGCATACAATCTTGCAACTGCGCATCCGGATATATTCAGCGGTTTTATAGATGTTTCCGGCGATTCTGGCTTTGAATATACGTACATAAAGGATTTTCCAGAATCATTCAAGGAAATAAAAAAATACGGCGGTATAAGGGAATGGTTTGAGGCAATGAAGATAAAGAGGAACCATAATAACAAGGAGATGAACGCAATCAATACAGTTGCTATGTCTGCATTCTACAGCCCTGATCCCAAAGGTGAAATGGGAATCGGGCTCCCGTTTGATACTAAAACGGGTGAATTGAACAACAGGATATGGAAAAAATGGACTGCATTTGATCCATCCAGAAACATAGAAAAACGCTTTGATGTCCTGAAAGAAATGGCAGTTTTTCTTCAGGTAGGGATCCATGATGAGTTTAACATAGACATCGGCATGAAAATCATGCACGAAAAACTGGAAAAGGAAAATATTGTGCATTTTTACGAGGAGTATGACGAAGGGCACTCCGGGACAGATTATTTCTATTTGAAATCCATTCCTCTTCTTGCAGAACTTCTATCATGAAAAAGCTGATTATAATGGTCTCGAAAATAGTTCAGACTAACCGGAATCAGCGACTATAATAATATTTCTTAATTATGTTAAAGAGATTTCCCATCAAGTTATCATCTTACGGAGACTTATTCATTGCCAATACTTTTGGGAATTTTTGGATCACCCGAACCTTTTCAAATTTTTTATGCTCATCCTACCTTTTAAGGTCATCGCCCGGTGTGTAGATATATTTGTGTGAGATTGCTTCTAATTTAACTATTATCTGACGATCGTGGTATTGATTGCCATCTCATAAATGGATAAGACATCGTTTATGAATCATAAAGATTAATAATTCCTTAACCGTTAACTGTGCAATGGAAAAAATTTGCGATGTCGTTGGATGTGATAAGGTTCGCTTCAAAACGGTTCCTTCTGATCTGGCAAAGAAGGTTTTTACGTTGAAAACTGATAAGACAAAAGTACACCTTTGCAAAGAACATTACAAGGAATATAAGAGAAAGACGAAAGAAGAACGTGACCTTGACAGGGCCGACTGGGTATGATTTTTATTTTTCTATCCGATTGGGTACTGTGAATCTGAATGTCTCTCCAGAACGGCCAGGATAATGGGGTATCCGGAATTTCTATTGTTGTAACCGTCAAAAATGAAGGCGGGCATATCGTTTCCCTTCTTCAGAGCCTTTTTTCCCAGTCGTATCCCAATATTGAAATAATAATAGTTGACGATATGAGCGAGGACGGCACGATGGAGAGAGTCACCTTTTTTCATGACGTCAAATATATAAGGGAACGGTGTTCAAGGGGCGGCGGGCGGAACATAGGGGCAAAGAACGCAAAATACGATACCATACTGTTCACGGACGGGGATTCGGTCGTTTCCACGGAATGGGTATCGGGAATGGCCAAACTCTTCAATGCCGGATACGACGCTGTCATAGGAAAAACCGTACTTGTCGGTAACGATCATTTCAAGCAGGAGAGAGTGAAGGCCTTCTATAACGATATTGAAGTTACTGCCCCTTCCGTTAACCTGGGTTACAGAAAGCAGAAATTTTTTGAGATTGGCGGTTTTGATGAATCTCTCGTAACTGCAGAGGATATAGATCTCAATATAAGGGCGGCAAAATCCGGCTTTAAATTCGGTTACTGCGATACGTGTATAGTTTATGCAAAGGTTCGCAACAATTTGCCCTCGTATCTCAGGCAGGCGTTCTGGAATGGATACGGAAGGGGCCAGCTTGCGGAAAAGCATCCAGATGTTTTTTCCCACACCTCCATTGGCTTAAATTACGATATATTCAATATCATGCGTCTTTTATCCGGTTTTTCTGGCTTCGTATATTATAAGATTAAAGGTAAAACGAATAAGCTTGAAAAAAAGCACTGAATAAAATTATCCGTTAGAATGTCAAAGTTTAATTTATACAAATAAATAACCTTTTCATGCTTTTCAGAATCGAGGTTTCATACAAGAAGGGGGTTGAAGATCCCGAAGCGCTTGCGATCCAGAAGAATATCAGGATCTTGGGTTATAAAAGCGTGAGGGATACTAAAGTATCAAAGGTCTATTATTTCGATGCTACGGACGAGAATGAGGTCCAGGAAATAGCCGATAAGATCCTTGCAAACCCAGTAATTAATGATTATAAGGTTGAAAAAATAAGTGATTCGTTCCAATAGGACATCCTTTGCAGGCTTCATTATAGAAGCCAGGGAAATGGTGGCAATGCGTCCTGGCGTCCGGCATTCCTAACGTAAAAGTGATCGTAATGAAATTGGGGGATCTTGGAGAAAGAAAAATAATAAACATGCTTTCGGGCATAACGGGCCTACAGTATAAGGATGATTGCTCGTTCATAGACAATGGCGATAACTATTTTCTCATTACCACCGATGTTATAGGCCAGAAAACACATATGCCCAAGGGATCGGATCCGCAACTTATAGGGCAGTTTTTCGCATCCATAAACCTGAGCGATATCGCGGCAATGGCGGGAAAACCACTGGCATTCATGACGGCTTACTCGATAAGTCCGGATATAGAAATGGACTTTCTGGAAAGAATGGAGCAGGGCATGGTGAAAATTTTGAAGAGGTATGATACGGATTTCATAGGCGGCGATCTCAAGGAAGGTGATGATATAACACTGACCGGCATTGCCATAGGTACACAAACAAAAAAACTGACACGAAAAAGATCAGATATCGCAGAAAAGCAGATGGTTGGTTATACGAACGATCTTGGAAGGGTGGCAAGCGGGTACATATTCTATAAGAGCGGATACATGACGAAGATGGGAATCGAGATGATGCTTGGCATCAGCCCAAGGATCAGGGAGGCCCAGATAATGAGCGAGTACGGGGCCAAATTCATGATGGATCTCTCGGACGGCCTCTTTGCATCGCTTTCACAGATGAAAAATGATTACGGTGTCGGATTTCGCATAATAAGGGATGAGATAAAATACGATAAGAACGTTGAAAAGGCATCGGAGATATCAGAAGCAGGAATCTACGACATTGCAGCTGGATACGGCGGGGACTATGAAATACTATTTTCCATAGACGAAAAGGATTACAAGGACTTTGCCTCGGCCATGGAATCCGAGCACATAAATGTCAATTTTATAGGTGAAACATGGAAGGGCGATAATATAATCTTCGACGGTGATTCATGGTCAAAGATTGAGGATCGCGGCTACGAGCATTTCCGGCCCTCGCCACAGATGGGAAAGATCAGCTGATAGC
>JAVRLS010000008.1:0-20826 GCA_031961205.1 Thermoplasmataceae archaeon
CACTCGCTCTCCATGTAGTCGTTTCTCAGGGTAACGTAATCATCATCATGGTTGACGGAAAACCCGATTATATCATCGACCTGTTTCCATTCGTCTATGTACCGGAAAACACTCTCCCTGCAGTATGAATTGAACTTATCTATGCCAAATGCCTCAATCTCGGATTTTGTTTTGAAGCCAAAATGCTTTTCCGCTTCAAGTTCAACGGGAAGGCCGTGGCAGTCCCATCCACCTGTCCGCCTGTGAATCTGGTGGCCGGTCATTGCCATATACCTGAGGTTAACATCCTTGAAGGTCCTGGTCATCGCGTGGCCTATGTGGGGCCTTCCATTTGCAGTTGGCGGCCCCTCAAGAAACGTGAACTTTTTTTCACCGCCCCTCCTGATTACTTTTTCCTGAATTTTATGATCATGCCAGTAATCGAGCACCTCCCTGTCTATGTCGCTTATCGTACTGTTCTGGTTTATCTTTCTGTATATTACCACGGCCGGCTCACCCATAATGATATCGATGATACTTTTCCTTTATATCTAGCCATCATTATCCCATTAATAGTTGCATATCCTGTTTCCATAATTTCTCTCCTTTATTTACATTCAGTCATTATCAGAATGTATACATAAAATTAACGGTTAAACGTATCTAGAACGATCCGGGCTTGCCTGCAATGATCTCCGTTCATTTCCAGGTATACGGTATTTCCGTTTTTCGCCATATAAGATAATATCCCTATTTATTTATGTTTTGCATCATAGACGAAGCATGAGACGAATATAATAGCGATGTATTTAATCAAAAAAATTAAAATTCGCCATATGAATGCGGAATAAAAAGCGGTAGATTGCAGTTGAAGTCAGCGGTTTTAATGTCAGGCGGCAAGGATTCTTTTTTTTCGGCACTTATAGCGATAGATCAGGGTTTTGACGTGAGAAAAGCCATAATTATAGTTCCAGAGGAATATTCCTTTATGTTTCATTTTCCAAATATAAGGATGGCATCCTATCCTGCATCGCTTCTCGGCATAGAACCTGAATTTGTTGATGAACGTGATTTTGAAAAGATCTTTTTAAAGCTGAGGGCCGAAGGCTATGGGGCAATCATTTCAGGGGCCGTGGCTTCCGAGTACCAGAAAACCCGCATCGAAAAGCTGTGCACGGAGTATGGCATCGTATCGTTCACACCTCTTTGGATGGTCAACCAGGAAAGGGAAATTGAGGCAATACTGGAATCGGGAATAAGATCAATGATAGTTTCCGTATCCGCTGACGGCCTCACAGGGGATGATCTCGGGAAGGAACTCGATTACGGATACCTGCAGCATTTAAAATCCATGAGCAGAAGATATGGCATAAACATTAACGGCGAAGGCGGCGAATATGAAACTTTCGTATACGGCTTCGGCAAAAAGTCCTGCACCGTCAGCGGTGAAAAGCTGTGGAAAGGATCCGGCGGCTATTTTATGATAACGGATATAAAACTGGCATACGATTAAAAAATTTCAGGCATCCCCGGGCTTTTCCATATTGAATTTTGGTTCCACGCCAGACAGTATCAAAAGCACTTTAATTGATGATCTCATCTTTTCGTCAACAACTGTGCCCCACATTATTCCTGCATCACGGGAAATTTTCTTTCTTACAATTTCTGCTGCCTGCTGTGCTTCAACAAGCTGCAGATCCTTCCCGCCCATGACATTTATTATGGCACCACGGGCCCTGGAAATATCAACATCCATGAACGGAGATCCAATTGCCCTTTCAACAGCTTCTATTACGCGATCCCCGACTGCCTGGCTGGATGTGCCCATACCTATCGTTGCGAATCCGGAATCTTTCATTATCTTCCTGAGATCGTTGAAATCAAGGTTTATCATTCCCGTGCTCATTATAAGATCCGTTATTCCCTTTATGCCGGTGGAAATAACTTCATCCTCAAATTTGAAGGCTTTCTGGATTGGCATGTCGGGAGACAGTTCCTGGAGCTTATCATTCGGGATTATTATAGCGGCATCAGAATTTCTTACGAGTTTATTTACGCCTTCAAGGGCATTCTTCATCCTTATAGCGCCCTCAGATGAAAACGGAAGCGTGGCAAAGGAAATTGTAAGCAGATCTCTGTCCTTTGCGAGCTTGGCCACATACGGGGCCGCGCCAGTTCCGGTTCCGCCCCCGAGACCTACAGTTATGAATATTATGCTTGCCTCGTCTATCTGCTTGAGTATTTCACCCTCGGAGGCTTTTGCCGCCATTTCTCCCACCTCCGGATTCGCCCCGGCGCCAAGGCCTCTGGTCAGGTCCTTTCCCAGAAGTATTTTTCCGTTGGCCCTTATTCTCAGCAGATGTGCGGCATCGGTATTGCAGGCTATGAGTTTTACCCCGGAAAGCTGTTCCTTCATAAGCCTGTTGATTGTATTGGAGCCAGATCCGCCGAAACCGAAGACCTTGATCTTAAAGTTCAGTTCCTTGACAATGTTACTGAGCTGGGTTTCGTCAGTCCATATATTGTCTTCGTTTTCTTCCTGATCCATATAATGATAATGTTTCGTGTTTTAATATTTTTTCTTTCATTGTATATTTCTAAAATCTTCAACTGATCGCAATACAATATCGGGAATATTTATTTTGATGTATCGATATAGTCTCCTGATGAACCAGGAATTGCAGATGGCGGGCGATTATTATGTAATTTTTTTCGGGGAAAGCGCAAGATTTTTCAGCAATGCGCCATATAATGGTGGCTATGGCGAGGCTGAAGCTTACATAAACCGGCATGTAAGCATGGATTTTAACAGCGATCCTGTTATAGACACAGAGGAATTTTTAGAAAAAAAAGGGTACAGCAGGAAGAAAAGCGTCGTAACTCTCACTGCAGTTGACGTATCCACCGTCGTAGAGAAAGAATCGCATGCAGGAAATTATGCAATGCGATCATACGTAACGTCTGGAACGGGCAATGCCCTGAGCATTGGCAGTTATGGCCGGCCAGGCGGGACAATAAATATATGCGTGGTAACGGATCTCCCGCTCTCGGATTCAGCCGCACTTGGCCTCTTCCAGACCGTGATAGAAAGCAAGTCGCAGGCAATGAATGATATGGGTATCGTGGACAAATCGACAGGCAGGCCTTCGCCGGGGACTTCCACAGATACCGTAAGCCTGTTTTTGCTTTCTGGAGATAAGAGACTTGAATACGGGGGGCGCCTGACAGAATACGGCAGGCTGATCTCGCTGATGGTTTATAATTCCATAAAGGCCTAGCATTATTCCTCGCATTTTAACGGGCTGCCTGTATATTTTATATCTGACTGTTGAAGGCATTTCATTAATACCGGATTCCTGCAGGTTTCAGGATCTTCATGGATAAAAAGCTGAACACACACGATTTCTTTAGATCCGGGCGTAATCGAAAAAGGAAGGTGATTGCCGGCGCTTATGGATCAACGATCATCATTAATTGCAATAAATACTGATAGTAAATGATAATTAGTAAAATAATATCAGTGCTTCATGGATCAGATATACACAATGGTGGCAGCCTATCGTTTCGAGAAGGACTTCTGGATAAATCCTTACGTTATGGCGCGTGAAGTAAGCGATATAAACAGGTATTCAAGAGATGCCAGGAAAAATCTCCTGAACCTCCATCTATACAGGTCTTTCAGGAACGATGTTGATGTTATAATATGGTTCTCTTCAGAGGATCCCCATAAATTGCTATCCACAAGGGAAAAATTTGCCAGTATATTCGGAAGATATGCCTTTCCAGTTTACTCGTCCATATCGATTTATGACCAGTCGCCTTATATGCACGGCAAAAGGAGCCTCAAAGACACCCTTAAGCAGGATCCCATCGAATATTTCGTGTCATACCCTATGTCAAAATCTCCGGACTGGTATCTTCTAGATTATGACGAAAGGAAGGAGATAATGATGGAGCATATAAGGGCGGCTACAACACATCCAGAGCAGGAAGGCATCAGATCTTATACGACATATTCATTCGGCCTGGGAGACCAGGAATTCGTTGTCCTGTACGAGGTGCCGGATCTCGTGAAATGGTCGCATGTTACCGAAAAACTCAGGGAGGCCAGGGCCAGAAAATGGATAATAAAGGAAACGCCGATACTTGTAGGTTTGCTGTCAGAACCCCTTAACTTTGAATTTCTCCCTCTTCAGTAGATTCTGGTAAGTGTCATAGCAGGCCCTGAATCCATGGCTTTTTAGAAGGCTTGCGGCATATGCACTTTGCATACCCTTCTCACAGTAAAAGACATATCGCCTGTTTTTATCGGATATTTTTTCTATGTCGCCAATACCCATGTGCAGCGCACCCTCAATATGCGATTTTTCATATTCCTTTTCCGGGCGCAGATCTATGAAAACTGCATTTTCGGCATTTCCATCATACCTGATATCATCACTCATTATCGATCCGGAGATATCTCCGAAGCTCAAAATGCGCATATTATCAATAATCGGTGAAAGATCAATATATTCCATATCCCCATCAATCTGTTCCGGCCGGGACCTGGTTATAGGATGATCGGCAAACAGCGAGCAGAACTCTCCTAAATTCTCTTCCGGATACGTTCCTATTGATCTGGCTACCTTAACTATCTCATCCTTGTCGAATCCTATCAGTGGCCTGTAAACAGGAATATCGATACCGCTTTCTATAGCCTTGAGATTTTCGGCTGTCTGGGACGAAACCTGCCCCAGCGATTCACCCGTAACTATGCCGTTTGCGTTCCTCGCATTTGCTATATGTGCTGCAATTGTGTAAAGGATGCGCTTGTATGTAACATTTGAGAATTTTATATTTTTGTTTGATGTTAGCATCTTTATGAGGGTTCTGCAGTCAACAATGAAAATTTTATCATTCCTGTACGGGGCCCATTTCTGGACAAACGACGATATAATCTTAAGGAACGATGATGTGTCCACGGGATCCGAAAGGGAACAGAAAACGATATCGCAGGGAGAACCGCGCTTCATCATCATATATGTTGCAACGGGTGAATCTATGCCGCCGGAAACAAGTGAAACCATTCTGCCCTGGGATCCAAGGGGAAGTCCGCCAGGGCCCTCTATTACCGAATCGTATACGTAAACGTCATCGTTTCTTATCTCAATAACTATCCTGATATCGGGATTATCAAGATCCACGCCGCCGGAATCATCGTAGAGCATATCTCCGATGTAGCGCTGCACGTCCATTGATGAAAAGTTGTGGTTCCCGATCCGGTGGCATTTCACGGCGAACTTCTTCCCGGTTATTTTCTGGCGGTAATGCCTGTCAATATATTCACCTATGCCTTCAATCCCGCCAAGCTTAAAGTGTTCGCACCTGGAAAAAGATTTTATGCCCATTATATAACGGAGGGGCTGATCGGATTCGGCATCGGTATAAATGTGGCCGTGATCTGCCCATACATTCGGATTGATCCCGGCGAGAGAATAATACGCCTTTATATTCTCTTTCAGGAGCCTTTCCATCATGCTCCTCTCCTTCGGGCCCTTCAGGCCTATTTCTGAATACCTGATTATGTACACACATGATCATGCTTAATTCCATTAAATACTGTTTGTTTCGCTTTTTTCAGGACTGCTTGTTATACCGAGCAGTTGCATTACCTGTTTTGAAGTGTTCTCATCAATATTTGCAATTCTGTTTATTATCATGTCCTTCGTGATGATACCTTTCTGTATATCGCCTGTTATGATATCCCTGTATTTTGTTATGGCATATATCATAAGTTTCGAAAAGTCATTGCTTTCAAAAAGATCCTGATCGTTGAACTTCAGGGCCGAAACGCTCTTTCTCTTGGACATCAGATCCCTTAGAAGCGAAATTACGTTATTCAGGTAAGATTTTATAGCCGAATAATCGATGTATTTATTGAGTACAGGATCATTTTCTACCTCAACCTCGCCGCTTTCATCCCTGTATACTATTTTCATCATTTCAGGTTTTTCAACCGGATAGAAGAAGTT
Organism: Thermoplasmataceae archaeon; assembly: GCA_031961205.1. Lineage (GTDB taxonomy): Archaea > Thermoplasmatota > Thermoplasmata > Thermoplasmatales > Thermoplasmataceae > JAVRLS01. Next base: position 5,994 of record JAVRLS010000008.1, read on the forward strand.
TATGGAAGAACCGGTATCAGAATTGAAAATTGTAAGCGTCAGGTATTTTGGGGAAAGTTCTCCGTATTTTATGAAATATTTGTCCATTTTTTCATAATCGACAGCTATTTCCTGGCTCATCAGGGATTTCCCCTTTCTCACCGGAAGCTTGATTCCCTTCACTATGGAGCTGGAGTAAAGATCCGCTTTGAGTCCGGGGATCAGGCCTGAATTGAGTGTGAATTCATAGGATATGTTGTCGTCACATCTGTAGAGTACACGTCCTTCGTAGGAATTGTTTGTATTCTTAAGGTATACGGTATAATCAATAATTTTAAACGGATCGTTTGATAGAAAAAGATTCAGGCTTCCCATCGCCTTATTCAGATCAGAATCCATCTTCTGCTTCAGGTTTCCGGCATCATCCTTTGACTGCTTGTTTATCTTTTCCTTTACCTGCTGTATGGCCATGGTAGCAAAATCAATTATCTTTGCCTTTGCATCGTCAAAATTCACTCCGGCTTTTGTTGCATCAAAATTAGTTAGGACATTTTTCAGTTCCAGTATGAGCGAATCAAGCGTTTCCTTCCTGGAATCAACCATGGCACTGAAATTTTCGTAATCGCTCTTTTCCTTTTTATATAAATTAATTGATATGACTGCGTCCAGAAGATTATCGATCACATTTTTGGATATGGATTCCATGATTGTAAGAGTATTCAAAAGTATTATAAAGTAATATCTGAATACGTAATGGACAGCTTGGCGATGACAATATGTCGGACAGTTTTGATAAATCCTTAGAGAGTACAGTACTGGATGTCAAGGGCCTGATGCTCCTGGCAGGGCAGGATGTCGAGAAACTTGACAGGATAAAATCCGCCTTTGCAGAAAGCAAGGACCAGAACATAATGGAATTCAGGAGGCTTATGAAGGATGAAAAAAATTCAAAGGAGCAATTCTATGTTTCCATAGGCGAGTTCTTTCTTTCAGCTTTCCTGATCATTGTTTCCGTTTTCACGATGATTCCGTCCCTCTTCATCTTCATAAAGCCAGCACTTGTCAGGAACTATATATCAACTGCGGTCGTCAAATTCGCAGGCCACAACCCGGAAGGGTACGCCATATTCATATTCATGTTCGGATTCTCGCTTCTTGTAATGTTCATTGCTCTTCATACCCTGAGGCTTGCGGGGGAAAATCTGAAAAGGTAAGGCAATGCCTATCGGAAGGACGTGCCGGTCCGTGAGGATCGGATTTGCAGAATGAAGTATGGGAACTGCATGCAATAAAGGAGGAAAAAATGATCAAGGCAAAAATGTCACTGCTGTTTTTGAAGAGCTTATCCCTGGCAGCAGGAATTTTTTTCCTTTACTCATCAATAATTTTCATTCTTTCTACGGATATACTTTCAAATCTTTATTTTCCTGCCTTCGTTTCGTTCTTCATTGCGGCTGTGTCCATACTGCTTTCAATTATACTCATATCTGAATTCTTTTCATCCATACATGTGAAATTCCGCAGACCGACCCTGAAGGAAACAAAGAATCCTGTGTACGGTTTTGTAACTCTTTTTGCAATAGGCCTCGGGACAACAATAGGATCGCCACTGTTCATCCTGATACCCGAAAATATCTATCAGTACGTTTATGTTTCCATTATTTCACTGGTAATAGCAATAGGCATGTCATTTCTTCTTGCATACCTGTATTCAAAGATGGGCCAGTACTCATATAAAAATAATATCGAAGCTTTTGGAGGGCCTTCATTCATAAGATCTGCATACGGGAGGGGAAGCGTCAGATACTTCATATCACGCTTCTCAATGTGGATTGCAAATACTGCACTGGCAGCGTTTTCTGTAATTTATTTCCTGGATTTTGACCTTACCGTGATACCGCCGTTGCTGAAATCCGCCGGTCTCAACGTAACACTTGTCAATGCGGTCATAATTTTCATAATAATTGCAATGATTGTGTGGTTCATAATAAACGCATTTTTTGAAAAGAAATTTATAAGGACAATAGGCCACATACAGATCGTGTTTCTTATAATAATGATAAGCATAATATTCTTTGACGCCCTGGACCTCGGTTTCCGTGGATCATGGAACATGTCAGGCATATTCGATTTCCACGGGAACGTTCTCAGTGATACGATAATGAACACAGGATACCTCTTTATCCTTTTTTTCGGATACCAGGAGATACAGGTTATGGAAAGGGATTCCAGGGAAGAATCCGGCATACCCGTAATTTCTGCAATTGTGCATCACCGTTTTCCAAAACCGAAATATATCCCCGCTTCCATGTACAGTGTCATTGCAGCCGCTGGAGCATTCCAGATACTGTATGCCCTGGCTATATTCTCCCTGCATGCCAGTGAACCGGCGATAAACAGTGCAGTAATACCTGCAATATATGTTGCCTCCTTCTTCCAGAATTCAACATGGGCCATCCTGATTGCGATCTCCTTCCTCCTCGCAACACTGACAACATTCGTGCCGGCATTCATGGCGGCTTCAAGGCATCTGCGTTCCCTGGCAGAGGACAACATCTTTCCGCAATCCTTTGCAGGATTCTCATGGGTTTTCACCCTCGTTGCAATTATAATCATGACCACCGCAGGGGGATCTTTCCTTGTAAACATAACCGATTTCATGGTACTCATAAGCCTTTCCCTCATAGCACTGACAGGTACACGATTACGGGAAAACAGCGGAAAGAGGGACAGGGTGTTTTACATATCGATAATAACATTCGGCATATTCGTCTTTGCAGCCGCTAATATATATCTCCTTGATAAGACCGTTGTTATACTCGGGATAATGGCTATAATTATAAGCTATCTTATATACGATATGATGAAAATAGGTCTTCATGGCATAGAACTGTTTTCGCTTTTCCTGGGGCTGCTCTCCGTTATGATATCATTCGTCTTCGGAACTTCTATCGGAAAATCCTTGCTGATCCTCGGATATTTTAATCTTGTATCGCCTTACAGTATTCATTTTATACAGCTTTCCATTTCGGTAATGCTCATCCTGATCCTGATGAATGCGGTTCAGAGGATCAGAATCAGGAAGGTACTTTATTCCTGAATATTCCGCCGGTTAAAGCATGATACGATCGAATACCGGCGGGGAATTAGCCCACCTTTTTTTCCGTATACGCATTATTCCAGATCTTTCAGGATAGATACCAGGAAGATCAATGCCTGACGCAGTTTATTCGATCCTTTCAAGGCTTTTCGCTATCTTCACTGCCATGTTGACCGCCTCCTCAGGGTCAGGAATGATGTATACATTTCCCTCGCCATTCTTTTTTCTCGGGATATAAATATCGAAGATGGATACGACATCCTTGCCTTCGGTAACGGCAAAGGCAGCTTCTGAAAGAGTTCCGGACGATCCGTCAATAGCTATGAGAACATCGGAAGCCCTTATTATCAGGAAATTCCTGGCATAACCGATCCCCGTCGGGACTCTTACAGTGAGATACCTGTTACCCTCGGATCTCTTATATCCTGGCAGGATTCCCACAACTGTTCCGTGATTATCGTATACTCCGTGAGAAACGCACTCCATAACTCCGGTCAATCCGCCGCAGAATACCGTAGCCCCTGCAGAAGCCAGAAATTTCCCGACCGAATATGCAAGACCGCAGATCTTTTCATCAACCGAACTTCCACCAATTACACCTATATTCACGGTATCACCTTTTAGAACATCTCCGGTATGGTGCTCTCCTCCTCATAAACAAGCACTTTCGGTTCATTTCCGTCTCTCAGCCACAGCAGGTCATCGTCAGACGAATATTTTCTTGAATCGATTCCGAGCGATTCTGATATCTTCACCACGTCAAGATCAAATTTCAGGTAACTGTCCTCCTCTATTCCGTATCCATAAGCTTTAGAATAGCTTCTGAGTATGTTGTATGCGTTATTCTTAAGCACAAGGAATTTGGCAGGAAGGCCATAATTTGAAGCAGTCCACAGGCTCTGAACTGTATACATAAATGCGCCATCGCCGACTATTCCAAGAGTCTTTCCACTGGCCGTAGAGACGCCTACCGTGGCCGCATCTCCCCAGCCAAGCGGGCCTGCTCTTGAAGCATAGTACCCCTTTGGCATATTACCGAGGAATCTCTGAACAGCAGCCGATCCTGTAACGGCCTCATCCACAATCGAGTAATCACCAAAGAACTTTGATACCTTCTTCATTATATCCGGAGCCACAGGCGGTTCAGGAAGGTTTCTATGATCGAATTTTTCCTTCGGCCTTATGTAATTCATGGCCGATCTCATGAACGAAACGGGATTCATCCTGTATGATCTTCCTGTCCTGTGAGATAGATCGAATCCCACAAAGATGCATTCCTTCCCTGCCAGCGGTTCAGCGTCCGTATATGGATATATGAAAATATCGCCGCCTATGAATACAATAAGATCAAAACCGTTAAGTGCGTAATTTATCCCCGCAGCTGTCATGGGAAGGTTTCCATAGTAATGCCCGTTCCTGCTGTCAAAGACCGATCTGATCGGCCAGGATTCAGTAAAAACCGGTGCATTCAGGCGTTCGGCAAAATTCATCGCTTCACTGTATCCACCGAAGCTGTCAACTTCATACCCGAATACGATCGCAACCTTCTTATGATCGTTTATTGCATCGGATATATCCTTAACTGATTTTTCTTCTTCCGTCTCATAACTGAAATAAAACGGTTTTTCTTCCCGGTAATTTCCATCGCTATCCATAAGATCCATGGGAAAAGAGAGGAATACCGGTCCCATCGGAGGTTCCATGGCGATCTCCGCAGCCTTTCTCATTGCAGATGGTATCTCATTTGCTTCCCTGATCTCGTAAGCGTACTTGACGTATCCGTCGACCATTGGAATCTGATCGCCGGAGAGCAGGGGATCATAGAAAAGATGCCTCCTGTCCTGCTGCCCTGCCGTAATTATAAGAGGAGATCTGTTCCTGTAAGCAGAAAATATGAATGCCATTGAATTCGATATCCCCGGAAGCGAATGGAGATTGACGACGGTTGGCCTGCCCGTGTAATCGGATCTGCCCTCGGCCATTCCCACCGATATGGAATCATGGAGCGTCAGGTAATACTTCTTAACATTTCTCAGCATGGGTATTTCCGTTGTGCCCGGGTTTCCAAAAACGGGATACATTCCGTTTTCATCTATGAATTTTTCAAATATCTCAGAAGCTCTCATATTTTTCATCATAATTAATAAGGCATAATACTTTTGTGATAGACTCTATTTATCAGATCGTTTTCTGCAGCTTCCAGGGAATTATGATCCCATAACGTAAAAATCATGAACAAATTTTATTACGAGTCTGTGATTGCAATCCATATGCCTTTAAATCTGCTGAACAGTGAAGATATCTGCATAAACGAAAGAAGATCGTTCATTATCAATATTTTTAAGGAGGCTTTTGATGAACTTGATCCCGAAAAACTCGTCAAGCCATATCTGGCGAAGGTGAATTTATCGTCGTATGAAAAAATATTCGTGATAGGATTTGGAAAAGCCTCTATGGCAATGTACGCCGGAATAAGGAACGTATTGATCGGGCGGCTTTCCTACGCTGGAATAATCGTTCCGGAGGATGAAAACGTCATCGAATATCCGGAACTGCAGATCCTGAGGGGTACCCATCCCTACACGTCACAGGCCTCCGTGGATTCCTCCGTGGAACTTCTTTCGCACGTGCATGCCGGGCCGAAAGACCTGGTCATAGTCCTCATATCCGGCGGCGGATCCTCGCTCTTCGAGATCCCCGAAGATGGCATAGACATATCATTCATATCGGAAATGTCAAGAAAAATGATGGAAAATGGATCCGATATTTACGAGTTAAACGCGATAAGATCCGCGCTTTCCAGGGTAAAGGGAGGAAAGCTTGCAAAAATGCTTTATCCTGCCAGGATCATATCGTTCATCGTTTCCGATGTGCCGGGAGACGATATGTCCGTGATTGCATCGGGCCCGCTGGTTAAAACGAAAACCGATCCACGCATGGTCTATGAAAAATACCGATCCGTTCTTGATCCGAAGGTCCAGTTTTTCATGGACCGATCCATGATCGATGACATGTATTTCAGGAACGTGGAAAATCTGATGATACTTAAGAATTCCGATTTTGTGAACCTCATATACCGGAAGATCGGAAAGGATTGCATTTCCCTCGGATCAGGCATAGAGGCGAACATCGATTTCCTGGGCACCCATCTGGATACAGTTCTGCATGATATTCACAGGATGATCGGGAGGCCCTTCTGGTTTGTCTTTGGCGGTGAAACGACTGTCAACGTCAGGGGCAGAGGAATAGGTGGCAGGAATCTCGAGCTCTGCCTCAGGTTTATGAAGAACACCTCTTTCACGGACTTCCTCTTCGTAAGCATAGGTACGGACGGCATAGACGGATCAAGTCCGGCGGCCGGGGGAATAGTTGACGGTTATGAAAAGGGGAATCTTAAGGATGAGGACATGGAGAAAGCCATTGATGATAATGACAGCTATACCTTCCTCTCAAAGGTTCATGGATCAATAATGACCGGTCGAACCGGAACAAACGTTTCAGATATAATTGCCGGTTACATAGGAGAATGATATTTGCTGGCATATCCGGTGTACCGAAGCGATGATGAAGAGTCTCTCAGGACCATATTCCCCTGACTGAAACGAAATATTATTAGTGAAAATCCGATTCCGCACTTATGAACATGAAAAAAGTGGGAATTGTTGGATCAGGAGTAATGGGACAGGGGATCGCACAGATACTTGCGAGAAACGGATATGAAGTTGCAATCGTTGATATAAACGATGATATTCTTAAAAACGCCGTAGAAAGCATAAAGAACGGAAAGTATGGCCTGAAGAATCTTGTGGAAAAGGGAAAGATGAGCATGGATGATATGGAAAAAGCAATGTCTAAAATAAGCACATCAACCGAATATTCGTCCCTGAACGGCAGTTTCCTGGTTATCGAAGCAGTTTCTGAAATACTTGACCTGAAAAAATCAGTTTTTGCAAGCATAGAAAAGAATGTCGATGATGATGCGGTTATAGCATCCAACACCTCAGGAATAATGATTGCCGAGATAGCGGAGAAAATAAAAAAGAAGGATCGTGTGGCGGGGATGCACTGGTTCAATCCTGCACCTGTGATGAAGCTGATCGAGGTCGTTAAATCCCAGTTGACTTCCGATGAAACCATTGAGAGAATCTCGAACCTGGCAAGGGCAATAGGAAAGAATCCGGTAATGGTAACTGATGTTCCGGGCTTCTTCACAACACGCTTTATTACCGGATGGCTGCTTTCTGCAATAAGATCGAAGGAGAACGGGATATCATCAATAAAGGATATAGATCAGATGGTCAGGCTTGCATTTGGATTTCCTATGGGCCCATTCGAGCTCATGGACATAATCGGGCTGGACACGGTATACCATATAGCCGAATACCTTTATGCTGAAACCGGGGAAGACCAGTTCATACCTCCTGTAACGCTGAAAAGGATGGTTCTGTCAAATTATACCGGTGACAGGAAGGTGAAGTACAGCAGTGAGGGTGGATGGTACGATTTCGATAATATAAAATAATTTTTTATCATAATGCCTTCACGTGGAATGATATAAAATCTATGGAAAGAGATCTTTTTTCGTGCAGCGACTGCGAGAGACTGGCAAAATTCAGGGTTGATGTTGCTGGCCGTGATCGCAAGTATGCGAATGAAACATTCTGGTCTAGGCCTGTTCCGGGTTATGGAGATATAAACGGCCGGCTCATAATCGTCGGACTCGCACCTGCCGCAATGGGCGGAAACCGTACCGGAAGGGTATTCACCGGTGATAAGAGCTCGGATTTCCTTGTTTCATGCCTTTACGAGGCCGGTTTCACGAATCAGCCCACATCAGAAAGGAAGGATGATGGCCTGCTATATATTGATGCATACATAACTGCAGCGGTGAAATGCGTCCCGCCTGATAATAAGCCGACGCTGGAAGAGATAAGGAACTGCTCAAAATATTTCAGGTTTGAAATCAGATCGGCGAAAAATGCAAGGGTTATACTTGCCCTTGGAAAAATTGCCTTCGATGCGGTCATCTCTTCGATTTCATCTGAAGGATATGAAACAAAGGGAACGAAGTTCGTTCACGGCAACAGGTACACATTCGGGAATATAACGGTTGTCGCCTCATACCATCCAAGCCCGAGAAATGTCAATACGGGAAAACTGAACAGGGAGAAATTCATGAATATCCTCTCCGGGATAAAGGATATGTTAAAGTGATATTGCAAGGCTGTACACGCCGCTTATTTCAATGACAGCAAGCATTATCCAGTAAATAGCCATGTATCCGCTTCCAAATCTCCTGTCCCCCATGATCGTTCGATCCCTTATCAAAATCCCCAGAAGAACTCCAACTGGCGCAAGAACTATAACAAAAACTATCATGAGATCAATGATCAGGTTCAGCAGATCGTAGCCGAAGACTATGGCAATGATTGCAGCCGGGAAGCTCTCCATAAAATACAGGATGTAGAAATTTTTCTGCCCCCTTACGGGATACCCTATCCTGTACTTCCAGCCAAGTGCCTCTGCAACGCCCCATGTGGATGCCAGGGAGATCACAATGAGGGCAAGGAAGCCGGCAGTTATAAATCCTATAGCCTCCATCACGGGGGCAATGGAACCGAACGGGTAAAGGGCTTTCTGTAGCTCGGATGGGTCAGTTGCATATGCGCCTATGGCCGTACCCGCTATGACTATCATGACCATCAGGAATTCACTGACAATTGCACCTATGAATGTTTCGTTGCGGCTTATCTTCAGGTCATTTTTTTCAAGATGTTTTTCCACGCTGGCTCCGGCCTGGTAGAATAGCATGAATGGCATAACTACGGCACCTATATTGGCAACCATGAGAAGATCAAACTGCCTGTTGCCATAGGGCTGAACCGGGCTCAGGCCATACCTTGCTATGCTTATAACATCCGGTTTCATGAGCAATGCGCTCATGATAATTGATAGTACAACTGCGATGGAAACAAACATGAGTATCTTTTCAAGCCTCCTGTACTTTCCCTTTATCACGACAATGTTATGGACGGCAAACGCTGCCGGTACCGAAACGATTGGAGGTATCCCGATAAGATAAAATCCAATGGCTATTCCACTGTACTCTGCTATATATGAAAGAAAGTCCGTGGCTGCCATGGGTACGGACGCCACCATTGCGATGTTCTTCCCCCATCTCACCCTCACGGCCTTTCCAACTCCCATGCCCGATACTATTCCGAGACGGCCGGAAGCATTCTGGACGATAAAAAGCGGGGGAATCAGGATAAGCATAATGAAGATCATCCTGTAGCCGAAGGTAGCCCCGGACTGAAGGCCGGTAATAATACTCGCCACATCAACGTCAGCGATCATCACGATCCATGCCGGCCCTATCCTGGATAGGAAATGAAAAGCCTTTCTGTTCTGCATAAATTCAGCGTTCAATAGATCATCACCGTAAGGATAACCTTACATCGCAATGCGATATTTAATAATTCAGTCTAATTACCGATTATCCAGCTTTCGTGATCGAACCGGTTATACTGCTAAAATGTTTCTAGTCCAGCGTTTTCTGCGTATTTCCATTATCCTGAACGGTGTATTTTTTTATATCGTAGATCTGGCTCACCGTTTCTGCGAGAAATTTTAAAGTCCTGTCAGGATTCATATCCTCTGGTGCTATCAGCATGTTTCCCTCCGGTATCCTTATCCCTATTTCAGTGAGCTTCCTGATCAGGTCTATTCTCCTGCTTGATGTTACGGTCCTGAATTTCTTCGGATTTTTCACATTGCACCTGGCAATTTCATTCTCAAAAACAGGTCTTCCGAGCACGGTATAAAGGATCGCCAGAGCGGAATCGCCTTCATCAAAATTTTTCATGGATTTACAAACTTTACCGACGATATCGTAAAGCGATTCGCTTTCCCTCTTCTGTATCGAGAAAAGCGATATTGGCCTAATTCTTCGCTCAGAAAGTATCCCTGCGTCAACCAGTCCGTGAAGATATCCGGATAGCCTGACCCTGTGCATGTGCATATTTTCATTATCCAGGGCCTTTCCGATTTTCGAGATCGGCTGTTCACCGTTCCTGAGGGCTTCCATAATTACATCGAATTCTTTTTTCTTCTCTGGCAGCTTTTCCTCCATAACAGATTACTCCTCTTTCTTTTTTATAGGCTTAACTGATCCGTTATTCAGCATCTTAATTCTTTTTAAATCGTCTTCCGCTCTGTATACGATTTTATCGCAAATTTCTGAGGATCTTCCTGTAAGGTTTTCGGGATTCATTGAGGCTTCAAGCTTCTCCTGATCAATATATTTTTCGATTCCTGTCTTTTCAAGTGATTCCCTGAAACTGATTCCGTCGGTTCTTGCCTTCATTGAAGCTTTTCTTACGAGTTCATGAGCATCCTGTCTTGGAACTCCATTTTCAGTTAATACCGATACGATATTCTCTGATACAACAGATTCATCCGAAAGCAGGTTTTTTATTATATTTTCTTCCTTAACTATCAGTCTTGAGAGTATAGCGTTCATTTTGGTGAGTATGTGATCCGTAAGGATGCAGGAATACGGTATTGTGAAACGCTCAAGCGCGCTATTTGTCAGATCCCTTTCGTGCCATGTTACGCCCGCCTCATACTCCGGGATGATAAAGCTCCTTATGAGCCTGGCTATGCTCACAACATTTTCAGAATTTACCGGATTTACCTTGCTGGGCATTGAACTTGATCCAACCTGTTTTTCAAAGTCAAAATATTCCGATACCTCGTCTATTTCCGGTCTTTGCAGATTTCTTATCTCCGTTCCTATTTTTTCCATGGTAACGGATATTCCGTTAAGTACTGAAAGATATTCAATATACCTGTCCCTGTCAACTATCTGAGTCGGGCCATCCTCTGGATATATGCCAAGGTATTCCATTACGTCTTCCTGTATTTTCAGGGCGTCCCTTCCAAGTGAAGATCCAGTGCCAACAGGGCCTGATACCTTTCCGGCAAAAGCTCTTTCGGAGGCTTCAATAATTCTGTCAAGGTGCCTTGACATCTCCGAAAGGTATACGGAAATTTTAAGGCCGAACGTTATGGGTGAAGCATGCTGCCCGTGCGTCCTGCCCAGCATCGGAAGATCCCTGTATTTTTTTACAAGGCCTATCATCGTAACCATTATGTCGCTTAAATCGCCAAGAAGGATTTCATTGAAAGTTTTCATCTGGATTGAGGTTGCGGTATCATTAATATCATTCGAGGTGATTCCAAAATGCACATAACGGCCTCCTACCGGGCACTGTTCTGAGAGCGCCCTTACGACCGCCATAACATCGTGATTTATCTCGGATTCGATTTCCTTAACTCTCTGAGGGCTGACAGAATTTTCCCGTACTGCCCTATCAATGTCAAGGTAGGCATCCTCTGGTATGAGTCCGTGATCACTCTCGGCCTTTGCAACCGCAGCTTCAACCCTGAGCATGACCTTCAGGCGGTTTTCTTCTGAAAATATGTCTTTTACAATGCTTCGTCCATATCTGTATTCAATCGGGGAGACTACCATAAGCCATTAATGTAAAGTGTATCTAAAAGTTTTGTAGTCCATTTTATTCATTTCTTCTTTTCCCTGAATCTGTTCCTGTAGATTTCAGCTGCAACCTTTTTTCCTTTCACGGTAAGCGAATAGTATATGCCGGCAGGTTGATGGTTTGCCTCCTTCGATTTTATCTTTATCCACGGCTTTATGGATGAAGTCGGCGATCTCTTAAGCTGGCCCCTGAATACCTCGATTATTCCGGATTTTTCAAGCTTTTTGCACTCTGCCCTGATCTCATCCTTATCATATGCAGGGACATAACCGGAAGATCCAAGAAGCCTGAAAGCCATATATTTAGGGCTGTCGGGACCGTATTTATAAATGTGTACAAGAATCATCTCATCCATTTCTGTTAGATTTTCCATTCGGGCCACGTTATCGCGATTTTCATTAACCATGATAGCATCCACCTCTGGAAGCTATAACCTGATGGATAGTTGAATTTTGCGGGTTCAATACAGCATCCTTTATCATATCTTCAAGCGATTTCGAAACGCTTCTAATGTTTAAATATCTAACCCGATTCTATGCCGTTCAAGCGAACTTGAATACTCTCCTGTTTACGATTTAAAGAAAGCCTCATTACGATTATCGCTTTCCTTCATCACTTTTACGAAGGAACTGTGCAAATATGCAGGAAACTCCTGCAAATGTTAACGAACGGTTATACAGGAAGATAAAGAGGCATCACTATATTAAAAAACCGGATCTCCCATAAATATATAAAAAGTGTAAAAAATACGGCTGTAAAAAATGGTTTGGATGATCCGATGTTTTTTCGTTTACCGCATCCTTTTAAAAATGATCTTAATTGTATCTATAAATCATACATGAAAAAACTGCCCGGTTATGTGAAGATACATATCCCACCGTGAGAAATATTAATAATGTATAAATTGTAACAAAGACCAGATGCGCAAGGATCGTTCAGTTTCTGAGATAATCGGAGCGGTACTCCTGTTCGTTATAGTAGTTTCCCTCATCACTATGTATATGACATGGTATGTTCCCCTGAGCGACAGGAATGCGCAGCAGGAATATTACGAATCTGAAGCTTCATCCTTCAGCGCTGTATCTTCAGAAATGATAAGTATGAGCTCATTTTCCCAGAGAATACCCATGGGCATTGATGGGCCGATAGGAAATCATTATCCCACATCGCTTGCCTTTACGAATAAATCGCTTGCCGCCACCCTGTTTTTTAACCTCACGGTGCAGACTTTCAACGGTTCAGGCTATACCAATAATACGATTGGAGAACATTTCCTTTCATATGGATCTATTATCGCATATTCCTCAACTTCTTTTCTTGCCGGTGAAAATTTTGTGCTGTCTGACGGAATAGTAATGATAAATGACCTGTTCTATTCGTCTTTGCCGGCATCAATCGCCAACGGTTCCATTTCACTTTCCATCATTAACATGAGCGGGCCCCCCGATATGGTCTCCTCTTATTCATCAGGACTTGTGCAGGGCAATTCATATAAAACCATCGTAATTTCAGAATCATTGAATGCTACTTCCACAGCAATCGTAAATGCAGGAAGAGTTTCAAAAATAACTCTCGATAGTATGAATTATTCTGTATATGGTCCTTCTTCATCCTCATTATTCAATTATATGTACATTTCTTTCAACGCATCCAGGATTCCCCCACCCTCATATTTTGCTATGTACGGCTTTAATATATCGATGAATCCTTCGTTCATGTCTATAAAAATTTTGAGGCCGGTGAATCTAAATGCATTTTTAACTATCTATAAAAATATTAATATAGAAGAAAACTAAGAGAAATATTTTTAATTGAAATTGGCATGCACATTTCACGATAAGGCTTCTGATAATATCCGGTATAATTTTCAGTATAATTTCATTCGTTTATTATATAGTTAACAGTTACCTGTCAGTTTTTTATGCACCTTCAAAATTAAAAAACCAGATCTATTCAAGCAGAGACGTTACAGTGATCATTCCCGTTTATAAAGAGGATGAAAATATCTTCAGAAGCGTAATATCATCGGTTTCTAAACAGAATTCCGAATTTATTGTATTTGGCGATTCCTGTGAGGAACCCTATAAAAGCATCACCAGGGAATATGGAGGAAAGTTCGTACATATGGTGAAGCACGCTGGAAAGCGTGGAATAATGTCCGTAGCAATAAATTATGTTGAAACGCCGCTGGTTATGTTTGTTGACAGTGACACAATACTCCCGGAGGGGAGCGAAAGCGATATGCTCCTTTATTTTTCGGAAAAGGTTGGGGGTGTTGGTTCCAATATTTCAATATACAATAATGGAAGGGGTGTTTCCCAGAGCTCGGAATTCGTAGAGAGAGTCAGGGAGGTCCTTTTCCGTGCACTTTCAAAGAGCGGTTCTGTGATGGTGCTGGATGGAAGATGCGTTATTTATAGAACCGATGTTGTCAGGCCTTTCCTTACTTCAGAAGAATTCATAGAAAATCGGGTGTTCGGGAAAAAGAGCATTCTTGGCGATGACAGGCAGATCACATCTTATATAATAAGATCGGGTTACAAAGCAGTTAAGGATTACGATGTAAAAGTAACATCATTTCAGTATAACAGCTATAAAAAATTCTTCAGGCAGCAGATTCGCTGGGCCCGCGTCGGCTGGACGTATTTCTTTATAGATTTGAGGCGCGGTACGGCCAGGAAAGCTGGATCGCTCTATACATTCGACCTTATTTACACATACCTGCTTCCTGTCATGACGATAGCTTTTTCCATCCTAACGTTGATAACACTTCTTCCACATCTCAGTTTCATTGTCACTAACGTTATTCTCGGATCACATACCCTTCTTCCGGCTGTGCACAGATACGCGGGTAGAGATCACAATTTCGCGTGGATCTTTCTGGTGCACTCATTGAGCACATTATTGAATCTTGTTGGTGTGACGGCCTTTGGAGTTACAATATCATTTAACATGAAAAAGGGCAAATTGCGTACATTTGCATATGGGGCAATAGCGCTTGTTATGCTGGAGGCATCGACTATATATTCTCTCTTCACAGTATTCAAGCAGGGAAAGTGGATGACCAGATAATGCTTTAGAATCCGCTGACCGTATTAACAGAGAGGATCTGGAAACATCAGGATCCCATCCGCATCATGAATTGAGATGGGATGGTTTGCATATACATCTCTTATTTTTTGGAAGATCCTGT
>JAVRLS010000008.1:20926-23680 GCA_031961205.1 Thermoplasmataceae archaeon
GGATATCAGGTGAAGCGAAAAAGCTTCTATGCAGAGACCGTTGCCGAATTGCGGAAAGCATCTTTATTTATCATGATAACTGTCAACCGGGAATGACAGTATCGTATACAGAAAACAATAAATAGATATCAGATATTCAAACCCAGATGGATAATATCGAAGACCTCCTGAAGACTGCAGACAAGAATTTCGAGAAAGAAAAATATATTGATGCACTGAGGGATTATTTAAAAATTTTTGACCAG
Source organism: Thermoplasmataceae archaeon (assembly GCA_031961205.1). Lineage (GTDB taxonomy): Archaea > Thermoplasmatota > Thermoplasmata > Thermoplasmatales > Thermoplasmataceae > JAVRLS01. The sequence continues at coordinate 21,172 of JAVRLS010000008.1, forward strand.
ATAGGCGACGAAGAATTAAAAGCAGAAATAGCTTATAAAATATCACAGATATATCATTTTCTCCAGCGTGATTCAACCGAGAATTCTATGAAATATGCAAATATATCTGCTGAAATTCACAGGAAACTGAAAGAAGCAGATCTTGTGGCTATAGATTTTATAAATATAGGCTATATTTATGCTGATGCTGGAAACATTGAGGAAGGTGTGAAGAACTTTGATCTGGCTGCGGAAACAGCAAGGGCAACAGACGATAAGGAACTTGAAAAAATGGCACTCCTGTCAAAGGCTGATGCTATTTCTGAAAAGGACAGGGTGAATGCATCCAAAATTTTTTCTGATGTCCTGGAGGAAAGCGAGAAGGATAAGGACTGGGAAAACTATTTTGAAGCCCTGCACGGGTTGATATCGCTGGAAAGGGACAACGATGAAAATAAGGCATTTGAAATGGCAAAGAATGGTCTTTCAAAGATTGATGCTATAATATCAGGAATCAAAAGCAAAAAGGAAAAAAAGGAGTTCAAAGATTCCGTATCCTATATGTATGATGAGGCATCGGACATAGCCATGTCGCTTGAAAATGTCGATGAAGCTATAAAGATAGCCAAAAGTTTGAATGATTAAACATAGTTTTTTGTTTTTTCTATTTCCTTGAGGAAATCTGATATATTTATGTCACTATCGAGCATGATTGCCAAAAGAGTAGTTTGAAAATTCATGAATTTTGTTGTTTCCATAAGTTTATGGGCCCTGGCAATGGCTTCTTTTTTTGTCATCTTGCCGGATGCAGTTGCTGCGTCGAGAATCCTATCAATTATTGGTTTGTCCTTTGATTGCGCAAACAGTTCATCTTCCTTTACGGTAAAATCAAGAGGAACTATGATGCCGGATGTGCTGAAATTAGGGATCAGTTTTCCATTTTTTTCCACAAGTAACCCCTCCAGTACTGCCTTTTCAATGAATTTTTTTACCGAATCAGGAGGAAGAAGATTCCTCTTGAATGAGATCGAATTAACGAAATCCTGGGTCGTGAGATCCGTATTTTTCTTGCTATAAAAGACTGTAACCGCTATAAGCTTTCTTGCCGCATCTTTATCCATATGAAATACCTATCTGATCTATATCATTTACATATAAATCCTTATCCGGAGGACGGATTTGCTTTACCAGGTATTATGTATCGTCATTGCGTTCATTCCTTCTTACATACACAGTGTATCCGGCTCCATCGATATCCTTGAAGCCCAGCTTTTTACAGAATCCCGCTGCGGGATTTGTTTCGGATATGTACAGGCAAGCTTCCTTATAGCCGAGATCAGATAAAGCTGAAAGGGATCTGTAAAGGAGATTCCTGCCAATGCCAGTGTTTCGATTATTCTTATCCACAAAGAGATCACTGATGAAGATCCTTCCGGTATGCTTTTCTCTCACGACTATTATTGCGCCGTTAATCACGGGAATGTTTGAAACAAACGAGGCACCGGAAATGATTTCTGTATCTTCTCCATGTGCTGTTTCAATCATATTTTTAATGCGATCGTCATGATAATAAGGCAGGAGAAATGAATCATCAGTGCCCTCCAAGGCTTTGAATTCAGCATCGCATAGTTCTGATAGATCTGCCTCTTCATAACTTGAACATTTAATGTTAACGTTACGATCACCTATAATTCCCGTTTTTATGCACATTTTTTTTCTTACAATTTTTTTAAAGTTCATACCGGAAAGAGCCTTTTCAGCTTCTCCAGAATCGTTGAAAACATCATCCAGTACAGTGTATATCCTGCTGGAATTCAGGAGTATCCAGTTCACAAGGTTGTTCGATCTAATTTCATTACAGAATTTTTTGTCTGTAAACCCGATGTTTGCAACATCCCTGTCGCGGTACCTGGATGGAACAAGAAAGGAATATGCCACAACCTCATTATCGTGGAGCAGAACCCTGTTCTTGAATTCGTTGTTATCAAGATTTTCAATGATATACCTGAATTTTTCACCGATATCTTTATCATCATATTTTTCTGACAGATATTCCAGATAATTCCTCAGTATGATCTCCCATCTCATTTTAATTCCGGCATCCATATTCCAGTATTGCCCGGTTCCTATTATTTTTTCAGTTCGTTTTTATTGCAAGATCCATTATGCCAGCTTTTTTTTATTCGAAAAAAAATGATTTTATAATGATAAACAGTGATCCGCATAACCGCTTTTCGATATTATATCTAATAAATTTGAATTTTTAAATACTTTTTTTGGCGTTTAATGAAAAATTTTGGCGTTTCGGCATTCACCGTAGAAATAATTTAATAACATACGATCATCACCGTTTTGATGATAATGGAGAATGAAGAAAGAACAGAGATGTACAATGAGGAAGCGATCAGGTACTCCGAGTTCTACAAGGGAAAGATTCAGACAATGTCAAAAGTTCCTGTGAGGAGTCTTGAAGATTTTTCCATATGGTACACCCCTGGTGTAGCTGCCGTTTCAAAAAAAGTTGCCCAGG
>JAVRLS010000009.1:0-23420 GCA_031961205.1 Thermoplasmataceae archaeon
TTTGACGCATTTGCCAGATATCTCAGGGCATGCGGATATTCAGTGTTTTACCTCCAGAATATTACTGATATAGACGATAAGATAATAAACAGGGCAAAGGAGATGGGCATAAAGCCTGATGAGGTTGCCAGCCACTACCTTGATGAATTCTACGAAGATATGAAAGCTCTTCATGTCAGTGCAGTTAATTACCATGCGCGGGCCACTCTGTATATTCAAGAGATAATTTCACAGATCAGCAGAATGATAGAAGGCGGCTATGCTTATGTGGCGGATGATGGCGTGTATTTCGACGTGAAAAAATTCAGGGACTATGGCGAGTTATCGCATCAGAGCCTTGATCAGATCATCGCCGGATACCGTGTCTCAATAAACGAAAATAAGAAGAACCCCGAGGATTTTGTGCTCTGGAAAAAAAGGAAGGAGGGAGAACCTTTCTGGGATTCTCCATGGGGTGAAGGCCGGCCAGGCTGGCACATCGAGGACACCGCTATAACTGAAACATACTTCGGATCCGAATATGACATACACGGCGGCGGATCGGATCTTATATTCCCGCATCATGAGGCTGAGATAGCGCAGATGAGATCCATAAGCGGCAAGAGGTATCTTGCAAGATACTGGATACATACAGGCATGATTAACATTAACAGGGAAAAGATGTCAAAATCGCTCAAGAACTATGTAACAATAAGGGAAATACTCGGGGATTACAGGCCGGAAGAACTCAGGTTTGCGCTTTTGAATGCGAATTACAGGACTCAGCTTGAATTTTCGAAGGATCTGCTTGAAGAATCCAGGAAATCACTTGCCACAATAAGAAACACGTATATAAAACTCAAAAAGATTAAAAGCAGCGCAGGCGGATTCTCAATTGATGCCGGAAGCTACATTTCCGATTTGAAAAGGATAGTTGACAACGATATCGATTTTCACGGGCTCATTTCGAAACTGTTTGAATTCACGGCGGATGTTAACAGGAGAATGAACGATATAAGCACTGAAACCGCATCTTCGCTGTTAGAGGTATACGACTGGGCGAATTCGTTCCTTGACGTAATTCATGAAGAAACGCACAGCGATGATGAAATCATAAAAAACCTTGTAAATCTCCGGAATGAATACAGGTCCAGAAAAGAGTTTGCACTTTCGGACATGATACGCAAGCTCATGATCGATTCCGGCATTCATGTAGAGGATGGCGAGAATGGAACGGTCTGGTGGCATGAATAGCGTTCTCCGAAAGAAAGCAAAATATATACACCGTTACAGTTATTGCCCCATCATTGCACGTGCGAACAGAAGCGATCAGGCATCTTACACGGAAATACGTTCACGCCTGGAAAACAGCACCGGGATATCAAAATGCGCTATAGCGCAATATATGGAGGTTACTGAAAATGGGAAAATTTAACATTGCAACTGAAAGCGAGATCAGGGCCGGCCTGGCCTCCGATGTTTATTTTGAAAGGACAATTTCGGCACTGGGAGAGGAATGCAGGGATACCAGGGTATCCATGGAAGCAACAGTATCCGGCCCACTTGACACATGGATAAATTTTACGGGCATGGACGAAGTATTGAATCTTCTTGAAGGACTTCCTGTGGATGTTTATTCCATTCCTGAAGGAACTATCCTGAATCCGCGTGATTCCAGGGGTATACCTGTCCCGTTCATCAGGATAGATGGAAATTACTGCGATTTCGGAAAATATGAGACGTCTGTACTTGGCATGATCTGCCAGTCTTCAGGCATATCGACGAAGGCTTCAAAGGTGAGGATTGCCGCCGGGGATCTCCCGCTTTTTTCATTCGGCATAAGGAGGATGCATCCGGCCATTTCACCTATGATAGACAGGGCCGCTTACATCGGGGGAGCAGACGGCGTCTCGGGCATCCTTGGTGCCAGGGTGATCGGAACTGAACCTGTCGGTACTATGCCGCATGCCCTTTCTCTCCTGCTCGGGGATGAGAGAGCATGGAAAGTTACCATTGAAAATACGCCCAACGGGCAGAAATCAGTCCTTCTGATAGATACCTTCATGGACGAAAAATTTTCAGCCATTAAGGTTGGCGAGATGTTCAAAAACGCCGATTATATAAGACTCGATACACCATCATCCAGGAGGGGAAACTTTGAGGCTCTCGTCAGGGAAGTCAGGTGGGAACTGGATTTAAGGGGTTATAAAAATATAAAAATAATGGTCTCGGGAGGCCTCAATGAAGACAGCGTCAGGAGCCTTCGTGAGGCGGGAGCAGAGGCCTTTGGTGTCGGGACTTCCATATCTTCAGCAAAGCCGTTCGATTTTGCCATGGATATCGTATCCGTAAACGGGAAACCCTTCACAAAACGCGGGAAGCTTTCGGGGAAGAAGAATGTTCTTAGATGCGAAAAGTGCAGGAAGATAGAGGTTGTTCCGGATGGCATTACCGGAAAAACATGCGAATGTGGTGGCAGAATGGTGAACCTGATGCAGAAATACATGCAGGATGGCAAACTTCTCAGAAAATATGAGGAACCGGAGGATATCAGGAAAAGATCATTATCGGAGATCAGGTTTGTTTCAGGCCCGTTGCCTCAGAAAGATCAAGATTGCTATTAATTCCATTTTTTTAAAATAAACATGGTTATAAACAGGAAAACATTTATAAAAGCGTGACACAAATAAATCGAACTTATTCTGCAAATGGTGAAGGGAACCGGAAATTTGGCTACATCGTTGTTGATCTGGTGAATGATTTCGTTACCGGGAAATTCGGGAACAGTGATGCAGAGCGCGTAGCCTTAAGAACCGCTGAAACTTTAAAAAATTTCAGAAGCGATATAATTTTTGCCATGGACACCCACATAAGGGGAGATCCTGAATTCCTGGTCTGGGGTGAACACTGCCTGGCAGGGACGGAGGGCAGCAAGCTGTATCCTGCACTGGAAGGTATAAATGGATACAGGGTAACGAAGAGACATTATGATTCATTTTACGATACTGATCTGGACGGGATCCTCCGGGCCAGGAAAATAACGGATCTGTTCATATCTGGGATAAGCACTGACATATGCGTTTTACACACTGTCGCCGGATCATTTTACCGCTATTACAGAACATTTGTAGTCGGGGATCTTTGCTATTCAGCGGATGAAATCGCTCATAAAAATGCATTGTCATCCATGAAAAAGCTTTACGGAACGACTATAATAGATTCGCATGATATACCGGATATCATGAAAAATGGAAAACAGCAGGCATAGTTTATCTGGCTATTGACCTGCATCCGCCGCCGATAACCGGAATAACCGGTTCTTCCTTACAGGTATAATGGATTCAGAACATTTTCTTTTTTATTGCTGAATTTACTTTTTGCTTCATCGCGTCGTCTATTGTCGTGATGTTGTGAGCTGTCTTTGCGTGTTCGACTATTCTGGGCATTATCTCGTCAACACTTTTTCCTGTTGTTTCAAAATCGCAGTCCATTCCCATATCCCTGCACTTGAAGGTGTATTTCGCCATATAAAGCATATTTATTTGTTATTAATAAATATTGTTACATATTTATTAAAAATTTCTCGTATTAAAATTTAAAAGATAAGGAGATGAAAGTTACAGCCTGAAAACGATATCCCCCATTTCCTCCCTGGATTCTGGTGGTTTCCTGTACGTATAAACTTCACTCAGGGCTGAAAAATAAGCATCGTTGTTCATCCTTTCCCTCAGTTTCTTCAGAAATTTCTCCGTATCGTATTCCTTTCTTTTGAATTCGATGCTGTTTTTATCCGTATCTAAAACGATGTATGACGATCTTTTGTCCCTGTCCCTTGGCTGGCCCACGCTGCCCGGATTCAAAACGAAGCTCTTTATCATCATGGGATAGTGGGTGTGCCCTAAAAATACATAATCATAGCCGGCCATTTTTGGATCCCTGTAGATTTCTTCACCCTTCTGGCCGTTCACATACTCGAAAAGATTGTCGTATGGAGATGCATGCGTGGCATAGATCACCGTGCTGTCAAATTCAATTCGCATCTGATTCTTCCATCCCCTGATGAAATCAATTGATTTTTTGTCAAGAAATTTCTTTGTTATGTTTTCGAGCGTGTAAACGCTCAGTTCATGCATTTCCTGCGAACACTGGCAATCTATGCCGTAAGCAAGGGACGCATCATGGTTTCCCATTATGAAGTAATCAGCGTTTTCCCTGATAAGATCCAGGGATTCGGCCGGTTCTGGCCCGTAATCAACAAGATCGCCAAGAAAGATCATTTTGTCATATTTTTCATCCCTGATGACCGCGCTGAGGGCGTCATAATTCGAATGCACATCGGAAATAACAAGCAGTTTCATGCCTTCTTCATTTGACACATGATTATAAGCTTTTATATATAGGTGGTATAGTGTATATATATCAATTTGAAACGGAATTTTACCATTTTCATGGAAAAGTACAGCGAACATTCGTTTTTTGTAAGCTATTGCGTGACGAAATGATGCTGGCAAAAGTAATAAAAAAAGATCATAGCGTAAAAATATTTGCATCAACCAGACGGGAAATTATTGCATCGCATATTCAAAAAGCTTTATAATGCCATTTTTGCTTAACATCGCATGGATAAAAAATGCTCTAACTGTGGAACAGACATGGAAAGCGTCGGGGATATGAAATTTCGTGTGGGCGGTTATTCGGGGGCCGCTGCCATGTTCCTGAGCGGATGGAATGAACTGGCAGAAACAACACAGACATTCTCCCTGTACAGATGCCCCAACTGCGGCAAGGTTGACTTCTACGAACCGCAGGGAAACGAAGAACCGAAGAGAAAGCACCTGCTGTAAGAAATAATTTTTTAGTAGATATATAATAAATATAATTATATATTTATATTACATGGCAATGATTGCGACTTTTTATTGGTTTCCATGCATTTTCCTATAAATTAAGGTTAAAATTCAGGTTTTTAAGATGCTCTTTTTGTAATCGATGTTTATACCCCGTGTTTCCACACCCTTCATGTACCATACAAGTGATGCCATGCCTCCAACCGCCCAGAGGATTACATTAAAAGTCAGATACTGGCCAAGGGTGAAGGCCGATGTTTCGTATATGGATATTATATAGGCTATTATGGGAAAAACTCTGACCAGTCCTATTGCTGTGGACCTGTAATTTGTCCTGAATAGTTCAGGTTCAAGGGTTGTCCTCGTAGCCCATGCGAATTCTGAAAATGCCATGTTCAGTAATAGCAGGGGTATGAATATGTAAACATCATCAATATATTTCATGAACAGCAGTATTACCACCATCACTGCGGTACCGCCCCAGAATGAAAAAAGGGCCAGCCTCTTCCGGCCCCATTCAACCATGAAAATAGCTATGAATCCTGCTATGCCGGCTCCCAGGGATGCATAAAATATTATCTCGCTAACAAAGACAGGACTGCTTGAAAAATAGAATGGCCCTATTATATATTCCATGAGACCGAATGTCAGATACTGTGAAACACCGATTATTCCAAGGAATACAAGTGAAAAATAAAAATTTGGCTGCTTGATGTCTACGCCGTCGTCCCTGATGTCAAGTTTCTTCATTTCCCTTTCCGATTCATAGTTCTTTCCCTTTGCGCTCAGCCATCTGTAAGATTCTGGAACCGCCATTCTTGTGAAAACAGCCAGAACGATGGCAATGAGCGCCATGAATATGAAATATGTCTTCTGGACGGAAAGGGCTGATGAATAGAAATACAGAAATATAAATGCTATGGCCGCGGTTCCGATATTGCTCATATTCGGTACCAGTACGAGGTATTTACCGCGTTCCTTTGCGGTCATATCTTCGGAAATCAGCGACAGTGTTGTAACTTCTTCACCTCCAACACCCATTTCTGAAAGGGCTATGCCAAGAATCAGCGGATAAAGGGAATATGAGAAAAATACAACTATCAGGCCGACAACGTAGAGAATGATCGTTGACATATAGATTATTTTTCTTCCAATTCTGTCTGAAAGAACACCCATGACATTATTTCCGATGAGGAGAAAAACCGATGGAATAAAGAGAAAAACGGCTTTTATTCTTACCGGAAGAATCGATATGAACGGCCAGGATGTCGCCAGAGGGGCTATTGTAGCTATAACTCCCCATATGAACATCCCTGCAGACGATGATATCAGAAGCCCTCTTCTATAACTGTTGCCCTTATTACGATGATCTTTTACTCCCTTAAATTCAAAACTGCTATCCTCTTTATTTTCGGATACCTTTTCACTTCGCATTGATGATCCCTCCGCCGGTATTGCCCGGATCAGGTTCAAAGGGTCGATTCCTTGAGAATCCTCTCAGCCCGTAAAGAGCTCCCCCCACAGCATATACATTATCGCATATGCTGAACCTTCAGTGATTCCAGATTTTTAATTCTTATATAAACATGTTCAGATTCGATTCGAATTATGCTATCATCCATGCTGATTTATCTTTATTAAGGTCTATTATAGCACGTTTTCCTGCAAAATGATCATTTATTTGCAATGCCAGCAGAGACACCATACGCCAGAATTATCAGTGGACGGTGTCACATATGCTTATCTTCATCTTTTTGAGCAGGTTAAGTATCTCATCCATCTCCTTTTCGTCCAGTTCCTTAAGACTCCTCCTGACAAATTCGTAATGAAGATCCTTTGCCTTTGCAAAGATTTCCCTTCCGTGGTCCGTTATCATGATGTTGATTATTCTCCTGTCTCCTTCCTGCCTGTTTCTTAATACGAGACCGTTTCCTTCCATCTTGTCGATGATGCCGGTGATCCATCCCGGTGTTACGTTTATAAGATTTGCAAGCGTGTTCATAGATTGGGGGCCCCCCTGTATAAGATGCCTCATCACAGTAAATTCTGTCGTTGTTATATCCATCTTTGACAGGTTCTTGCCCGTTTCCTTATACCATATTTTCCATATATTTACGAAATTTCTCCATATCTGTACCGATCGATCCACTTCCTCATTATCCATTTCTGTTTTCACCTGTAAATTTTCTTTACATTTTCGGCCACTGCCTTATCATGAACCCGGGTTTTTATCTGATTGCCATCTTCTGAATGCTTAACCGCATCCGGGTTAATATACCTTTTACCTCTCAACGCCGATAATATTGCTGCAATTGCAGAGAGGACAGCACCCACATAGAATGAGACAGAAAGCGAGAACATAAAAGCACCGGCAAGTGCATGCGGGAACCATGTTTTTGTATCCATTGCCGCAAGCGATGATTTGCTAATTGTGGACAGGAGGCCTGGAGGGAGTTCAGATATCATTGTTTTAACGGGATCATATCCGAGAAATGCCGCAAAAAGGGCCGATGTTGGTGGAAGTTTTATCATGTACGGGATCAGCGTGTTTGCCCCGACACTTGAAAGCGCAGTACTCAGCGAAGAAGGCAACCTGGTGGACAGGACCTCGAGCACCACGGTGAAAAATATACCCATGGAAACCGTCATGCCCGCGTTCTGAAGCGTGGCCCTCATTCCGCTGGATATGCCCCTTACCTCCGGGGGAACTGAATTCATTATTGAACTTGTGTTGGGTGCTGCAAACATTCCGTTCCCGATCCCCATTGTAAAGATCAGGATCGCAAACGGCAGGTACGAAAAATCGTATGGAAGCAGCGAAAGAAGTATGAAAACCAGTGCAACAATTGACATTCCAAGAGTCGATAAGAGTCTTGCCCCATATCGATCGGATAAGGTTCCGCTGATCGGCCCCATAACCATGAAGCCCGCCGTCATGGGAATCATGTATACACCGGCCCAGAAAGGAACCGATGCATATGAATAACCATGTATCGGGAGCCATATGCCCTGGAGCAGTATTATGAGCATGAACATAACGCCGCCCCTTGCTATTGCGCTTGCCAGTGCCGAAAAATTGCCGAATGCAAATGCCCTTATTTTGAAAAGGGAAAGATTGAACATTGGCTGGGCCACGTGAAGTTCTATAATCGGGAATGCCACAAGCAGGGCAAGACCTGAAACAAATGCCGTTATGACGTATGGATTGCTCCAGCCCATAACGCTTGTCCCGTAAGGCATCAATCCGTAAGTCACAGCAATAAGAATCAGGGTAAGGGCAGCAGCGAATATCGCGTTACCCGGGATATCTATTTTCTGCTTCTTTACCGTACCGGTTTCACGGAGTTTGAGGAAGCTCCAGGCAGTCCCGAATAGACCGATCGGCACGCTGACAAGGAAAACATATCTCCAGTTTATTACGGAGAGGACGCCTCCCAGAATCAATCCGAGGAATGATCCGGAAAGCCCGAGAACCTGGTTTATTCCGAGGGCCTTTCCTCTTTCGGTATGGGGGAAAGAATCGGTGATTATGGCGGTGCTATTGGAAAACAGGAAGGCGGCCCCGACCCCCTGGACAATACGGAAGGATATGAGCTCTATTGCCGCAGTGTTTCCAGTGCCCGGTGTAAAATAGAGCATAAGGGATCCTACCGTAAAGATAGCAAAACCGTAGTTATACAGTTTCACCCTCCCGAAGATGTCAGAAAGCCTTCCGAATGTAACAAGAAGCGTTGCGGTAACTATGTTGTAACCCATGAGTATCCAGAGAAGATAGGCAAAGGAACCGGGCGCCAGAGGATTTATGTCTATTCCCCTGAATATGGCCGGCAGTGAAATCATGAGAATCGTGCTGTTAATGGATGCCATAAGCACACCAATACTGGTGTTTGACAGTGCTATCCACTTGTACTGCACCATAGTTGCCAGTATCGATTGTACATATAAAAATTTTATATGTTAATAGTTTATGTATGTGTATATTTATGAGATCGTTCGATCGTCGAACATTTCTCATATTTTACGCAGATTTGATGTATTTATTCAATGCCAAATTTTTATGATGGAACGGTAACTGCGCTTCCTGATGGATGTGAAATCCCGGAATTTATACTCTTTTTGAGCCTCAGTGAATTAAGCACAACTGTTGTTGAGCTCATCCCCATGGCCAGCGCAGCAAGCATAGGAAGCACGGAATACACCGACACCGTGAATACAGGTACCAGCACACCGGCTGCGACAGGTATGAGTATACTGTTGTATATTATTGCCCAGAATATGTTCTGCCTGACTTTTCTCATTGTTTTTTCTGAGATAAGACGCAGATCGTAGACATTCATAAGATCATCATTCATCAGTATCACGTCGCCAGCGGATTTTGATATATCCGATCCTGATGACATCGCTATCCCTGCATCGGCTGTTTCAAGTGCTATACTGTCGTTAATGCCGTCCCCCACGAATGTAACGTATTCACCGTCTTCCTGGTATTTTTTTATTATGTCCGCTTTTCCTGCAGGATCTATATTCGTCCGTATATCATCTATTCCCATTCCAGAAACAATATCCACAGCATCCTTTGATGGATCACCGGATACAACGGATACCTTTATGCCGAGGCCTTTCAGATAGCTTATAACCTCCCTGGCATCCGGCCTGAGTTTATATTCAAATGTTATGGTTCCCTCCTCCTTTCCATCTATTTTTACACTGACGGAAAGCTGTTTTCCGGATATTTTACCTATTTCAACCGTGTGTGCTGAAACTACGCCTGAAATGCCGTAACCAGGTAGCTCTCTCACATTATCCGCGGCGCCTAAAGGAATTCCTTTTCCTTCAACGTACTTAACGATTGATTTTGCCACAGGATGGCTGGATAATTTTTCTACGGAAGCCGCAAATGACAAGGCCGAATCGTTGCAGTCCGTATTTGAAACCGCCGGAAGATTCTCCGTAAGCGTGCCTGACTTGTCAAAAACTATACGGTTTGCCCTTGCGATTCTGTCAAGGGCCCCCGTATTCTTTATAACTATGCCGCGCCTGGAGGATTCTTCTGATGATATGAGAAGGGTGATGGGCCCGGCCAGGCCTATCGCGCACGGACATGCTATGACAACAACCGAGACAAATGCAAGTATAGCTATTTCAACGAAGTCCGGGTACCCTATATATTTCAGGTAGAAGTACCAGAAGAGGAAAGAAGCTGCCGCAGCAGATATTACAACGGGAATGAAATATGAGGAGAACGTGTCGGCAATTTTCTGCACCTTTGTTCTGCCCGACGATGCCATCACGATCAGATCGTGTATCTGCATTACCGTCGTATCATGCCCTGTTTTAAGTACATCGATAACAAGCTCTCCATTGAGGTTTTTTGTGCCTGACGTTACCGGTGACCCCCTTTCCTTCAGCACAGGATTCTGCTCTCCTGTAATCATCGATTCATCAACATCCGCGCTCCCTGAAATCACAGTGCCATCGAAAGGTATTACTTCTCCCGGCTTTATGACCGATATTTCGCCAGGCTTTATATCAGATACCTTTACATCGATGATCTTCCCATCTTTCATAATGTGCGCCGTTTCGGGTATTATTGACATTAATTTTTCTGCAGCCTCGTTTGCCTTTCTCTTTGTGATGCTTTCAATATAGCTTCCTGTTAGTATTAAGGATATAATGAAAACCGAGGCGTCATAGTATACATTTGAATGCGGTATAACTCCTGGAAAAATGGTAACGAAGAGAGAGAAGAAGAACGCCGTGAGTGTTCCTATCGTTATAAGAAGATCCATATTTCCGGATCTGTTCTTCAGTGAATGGTATGCCCCGCTGTAAAATCCGAGACCGGAATAGAACATCACCGGAAGCGAAAGAAAAAGAAGAACGTAATCCCTGAATGCAAATGACATGTATTCGATGATAACGATGGGGATTGAAAAACTCCATCCAACAAGCAATTTTCTTTTGAGTTTCCTGCCTTCCATCTCAGGCTCCTTAAATTTATCCATGCAGGTTTTTGAACAAAAATAGTATCTCTGTCCATCCTTGTCCAGAAACAGGTCTGATGTTTCAGAAACATACATGCCGCATACAGGATCTGTTGGCATGAGGAAAGCATAATAAGAACGTAGTTAAGGCTTTACCGTGCAAAATGCACCAGACATGTTTATAAATCCCCCATATATCTGTATTTATGAAAGACGTAATATGCGGGATGAAGGTTGACAAAAAGAGCCCTTATAAAAGCGTATATAAAAATGAAGAATATTATTTTTGCAGTCAGCACTGCAAAGAGGAATTCGACAAAAATCCATTAAAATACGTGAGATAGGGAGAATCAATTCTTAGTTGAAATTTTCTCATTTTTGCCCGAGATAGAATGATCATGAAATAGGTTTACAGCATTATTTTTTGCGTGAATACACTGAACCATTGATCTGATCCCTTTAATATTGGACACTTTTTCCGACTTCAAATGAAACATTCTGTTTCGAAATCTTTTTTCTCCGTACTGTCTCTCAATTGATTTCATTGACATTTGCAGATATTCCCGCCATTTCCCATTTATTAGCAACAAACGTTTTTCCAGCAAGGTGGATCCAATGATACATATGGCCTCTAGGCATCATAATAGCTGTTAAAGAATTATAAAACCCGTGATCTTCTATGGGGAAAAGCGGGTCTCTACAATTTGGATGCACCACAGGAACGAGTTCGCTGGAACCTGGAAATAACTGAAAATGATGTGTGCAGAAGCTTTAGGGGTGATATGATTCTTTCATATGAAGAGATCGGATCTGTGTTTTCCAGGAACAGATCCGGAAAACAAATAATGTTTATCGCTGGTTAAAGGGAATTTGGACGCCATGCTCATACCGTTCCGAGGTTCTCATGCTTTGCCCCTTGCACTGGAGTGACTATAAAAAATTACCATGACAGCTAATGTAATCACCTCACACACAAGTATCCCGCCCGTAAGATTTGTGCTGATTTCTGAATTCAGCACACCGCCAGCTATCACCAAATATCCACTCCAGATCAGGATATTAATTATCGAAGAAATTGAAAGTATGGAGCAAATCAAAATAAAAAGCCACCTATTTCTGATCATTTTGTTTCGCTTTCCAGACATATTCACCAGTCCTCAAAACCCTCCAGGGATGGGATTATAGGAAATCCAAGGACCAGGAGGATACCCGAAGAACACTGCCGCATAGTTTGCAGGATCCGCAACATATATTCCTTGATAGCCTCCCATCCAATCTATGAGATAAAGTACCGCATCCCACACCATCATTGACCAGAATAACAATCAGCGCTGATACAGTGCCTCGAGCAACCAGCCATGCTATCGGTATCTCTTTAACACCTACAGCTTCAAGGAATTCCTTGATTGAATCCTTCCCGGATGGAAATAAGATTTCTCAAGCCTACACATTTCCTGTTCGATGTCTTTATTCATGTCATATAAAGATGCATCCATGGTATTATAAATAGGAAGTTGAATTTAAATATATGTGGTCATTTCGAATGAACTTCCAAATGCTCCGGTCGGGATTTGGACCCGAGTCATCGGCTCGAAAGGCCGGAATGCTTGTCCGGACTACACCACCGGAGCGACGTTCCTGAATTATGAACATTATATTTAATTTTTCTACTTGGTACGGTATAGAATTTTAATTCCATTATGAAATCACAATGCAATATTAAAATTAAAAATGATCATTTTGGAAATCACCGGAACCTGAAAGCGGCCAGAATTAGCTTCCCCGGTTACCAAAAGCAGGCCGTATGCGATGAACGATCTGGCGGTAATAACCTTAACGGTATGTTTTCAGTTCCGCATGATCAAAAATTATCGAATACAGTTGGTACTTCTTCAGCAAATTAAAAATGAGAATCGCCCATCTATCAACGACGTGTGATTAACAGGTGATCTATATGCTGTCCTCGATTGGATATCTAAGGATTCCGGCATATCCGCCCATCTTGGATATTGTAATGCCCGGATCATCTCTTCCGCTTATTATGTGAACTTCGGTTGAAAAGAACTTCGCCATCTCAAGAAGTTTTTTTGCACGTTCTGACCTGAACTCATTTTCAGATATTATTAGATTCTTAAGACTGCCAATTTCCAGGGCCCTCTTTACCTGATCATAGCCATATACCGCCATGTTCCTTGAAAGATTTTTCAGGAAATCATCCACTATGCGCTTATCCTTCCCCAGTCTTGCATTCTTAAGGATTTCAAGTGCCTGCTGCGTTCCCAGGAACTCATATACCGCACCTTCATCGGAACGGTTTGAAGCAAAATTAAATACGTTGCTGAAACCGTGGTCTTTCAGGTATTTATAAAGGCGATCCCTCACGAAGCCCGGGCCCAGTATAATAATGGTATGATCGAGAGCCTTCAAAGCCTTTTCAATCTCACTGAAATAATCCTTTTCTGAATAGTTTGATTCAGCATATTTTCCGCTCTTTCCGGATTTCACATTCCCCATGGGCTTGATACCGTAGGAAAAGAGGGAAAAGAGGTCTGCTTCCTCATCATCAACTGTTACGAATGAATATACGTCCGAATATTCATCACCTGTGCTTTCCTCAAGCATCTTCAATGACTGATCATCCCACTTCTTGAAAATATCAACTTCGTCATCCTCTCCGACCATGAATGAATGGTGTGACCCGATAACATCTTCCGGCCCCTGGACAACGGTTCCGAGTATCTTCAGGGTATTGTCAAAATTATGGAATTCGACACTTTCAATGTCTATTACAAGATACATAGGAATCCTTTCTTTTTCCTTTGATCTCTGCATGTCATCTGTGCCCTCGTATCTCCTGAGCGTCAGTGATCCGAATCGATCACCTGTTTCCAGGATGTTTTTGAGGTACCAGAGATCGTCGGTTGACTGAATCTTAAGCTTGATCCTGCCTGTTCTATCGTCGCGATCAAGTACCCTCATGCATGTTTCACCTTCTGGTAATTCTGGAATCCCTCCAATTTTTCGAGTATTTTCGTGTACTGCGACCCGTCCCAGTAAATCTTTCCACACGATGTGCAGATATATATGTGCCTATTTTTCCTGATGTATGGTGGAAGTTTCTGCATATCACCATCATAATCCTTAAGGATTCCGTTGCATACGGGACACCTGCTGAATGCATTTTTCATATTGAAAGTGAAGTGATCAAGAAAATCATAAATCTGGCCATCCACGTCCTGATGCTGCTCAAATATGGAAAGGGGATATCTGATGTATACCTCATAGTCCCTTGTTATTATTATCCTGTTCTGTTCTTTGCTCATTTTTATTATCATGCTATCGTCAAGCATGCCCTCAGGAAAAAAAATGTCGTACCCCATCAACCTGAGCCATTTTGCCAATTTTCCAAGCATCTGGTCCACAGTAAACTTAAATTCACCATCTCTTGATGAGCTCATTGTCCACCCCAACCAGGTCAAGGATCCTGGATGCAACAAAATTGACAATATCATCAACTGTCTTCGGGTTCGTGTAGAAACCCGGGGAAGCTGGAGCAATTATCACTCCCGCACGGGACATTTTTAACATGTTGTCCAGCTCTATCTGGCTCAGTGGCATTTCCCTTGGAACAATGATGAGCCTGCGGCCTTCCTTGATCGTCACCGCGGCTGCCCTTGTTATCAATGTATCTGAAATGCCGGATGCGATCTTTGACATTGTCGTGATCGAGCATGGAATTATTACCATTGAATCGAAAATAAAGCTGCCTGAACTTATTGGCGCGGTGAAATCATTATCTTCGTAGAAATGCTTTCCCAGTTTTTTCAGATCATCCGGTTTTAGTCCGCCTTCAAATTCCATTACCTTCTTAGCATTCTCTGAAATTACCAGAAAAGTTTCCTCCCTGCCCAGATTTTCAAGAAATTTTATGGCATATGGGATCCCGGAAGCTCCCGTTATACCGACAATTATTTTCATGTATGGTAATTATTTTTTCCTATTAAAGACGTAGTAGAGCACGAATATCGAACCGAACAGTACAACGATTCCGGCTATGCCGTAATACTCAATTGAATGATTGACCACCGGCTTGCTGAAAGAAAACCCGGGATATGCCCCTGCATCAAGTGCCTGTATGTTCGAATATCCAGGTACCTGTGAGGGCTTATTTTCTATCTTTATGAAGGCCTTGGTCATATTAGCTACGCTTGGAAAACCTATACCTGAAAGGGCAACAATTAACTCCATTCCAAATGGATTCAAACCCGTGTAGGAAAGATCAAACACTATGAGGTCCTGGGAATCAACGTTCGTCCAGTTATAGGTAACGTATGATTTATTGTCAATTACGCTGGTAAAAAAATCATTCCATTCCGGATCGCTCATTGTGTAATGCGTGCCATCAGAATAATAAGTCGTTGCGGGAAGTGAAGATGGCGGTGGATTGAGGATAGGCTGCGATATGCCAGACGAGGCTAGGAATATAATAACGATGGATAATGCCAGCATTGCGGATAAAACATGTTTCATTCTGAAAGATGAATGAAAAGATAAGATAAATATTTTTACTTTTCAATTCCTTCGTATGATCTGATTCCGGATTTCATAATCGGCCGTTAGAATTCATTGGTATCAGGGGCAAGATTCCGGTAGTGAACGAAAGCCGTTCTTATGCGGCTTTTTTTATCTTTTACTCCTGACCAGATAAAGATTGCCGTCAGGGTCCTCCTTAATAGTTGCTGATCCGCTATTCACCAGCCTCCTGATTTCCCTCCAGGCAGATCCTCCGGAAAACCTCTTTTTCTTCGCGGCCTTAACAATTTTTTTAATGCTTTCTTCCTCTGTTTCCGAGATATATGACCTTAAATAATCGATGTCCCTGTTTCTTGTTGCGACATAAAGAATTCCGGGTATCAATGCAATAAATGATATGTATGGAAGATTTCCATAGTAATAAATCACTCTTTTATCCATCATGGTAACGTTTCCGTTGATGACTTCAACAGAAATTTCATTTTTTCCATACTTCAGATTGAAGTCCCTTCCCGTTTCCCCGGTATACCGGTCTCCGTCAAAATCCCAGATTTCCGTCATATTTTTCCACTTTATACCATTTATGTACAGAGAAGCGATCAGGAATCCCCCGGAAACTTTACTGTACAGGCTTATTCCGAATAACTGCGGATAATATGAAACGTTTATCACTGCAATGTCGCTTTTATTGAAGTTTCCGTATACATTTTTTCCTGATACATATACCCTGTAAAGGCCGTTTGCACTGAAATTCACTGCTGTTGACATGCCTGTAAAGTTAAACTCCTTTTCGTTAACGTGTAACGTTTCGTTCAGGAGGCCACCGGGAGAAACCCAAAGCACCAGCTTATCTGTAAGGTTAAGCATGTATGACGAAACGTTAACGCTTATAACAGGATGTGATCTGGATGAGTGCACCGTGAGACCAAAAATTCCATAATTCATCGATTCCGTATAGTTGTAAAAATCGAAAGTGAAATTTCCGTATCCGCCAAGGTTCAGCACGCCTGAATCCTGGAGAGCGCCGTTGAGAACGTACCCTGTGGAATTGAATGGAAGCCTTATGGACGTTGAATTGGTGTAAATCGTGAAATTCCCTGATGGAGGAATGCTGTTGTTCACCGTGAAATTGTAGTAAGTCTCGTTGAAAGTGCTGCTCATGGATGTTGCAGTGATAACGATACTGTATGTTCCGTTTATATTGAATAGACCGCTCATATTCGTAAGCCTCAGCTTGCCGCCACTTAAGGAGTAATATACCGTCGTTGACTTATTTTCAGGGTTTATGATCCTTGCGTCCAGTAAAGCCGTGATATTGCTGTTTATTGATAGAATAATTGTATTATTCAGGGAATCCCCGTAAAATGAATAATAATGCAGATTCCTGAATTCCGTTATAATCTCAGGTTTATAGGTTATTACGGTAAAATTGGCCTCATAGAGAAAAACGGAAATGCCGTGCGATATTCCGGAAACTTTCATGGTGTATTTTCCATTTCTGAGCGATGATTCAAATGATCCGTTGCAGTGAAAACTTTCGCTGGTGTTTCCGGTTACGTTGACAGTATAATTGCTGAATGACGGATCGCTGAAGTTGAAGTATATCATACTATCATTGAAAAATTCATCGTTTTTGACAGATGAAACAAAAGCGCTGATATTCGCTGTTACCGTGTGAAATATAAAAACCCGTGAAAAACTTAAGCCGTACCTGTCTGTAAAATTAACGTAAACGCATGTAGAGTTTGTATCTCTAAAATAAACCGGAATGCTGATATTCCCGCTTGAAATGTAATTGAAGCTTTCATAAGAAACGTTCAGCGTTCGTATGCCGGCAGGATCCGTTACATTTATCGATATAACCGTACCGTTTTTTATGTAGCTGTTATTGGCAATGCTGATAGCAAAAAATGGAATATAATTATCGATAAAAATCGTCTCTGAGATGTTATAGCCGTAGCCGGCAATATTTTCAGCGGATATATTGAGCAGGGAAGTCCCGTTTCCTGCCGCAAACGTGTTGAAAACGAATGATGTATTATCATTAAGGAACTCTTTAAAATTCCCGTCGGAAACGTACAAACGAAACGAGACGTTTGAATTCACTGAAGTGTTTATGCGTTCCTTTCCTCTCAGCGTTTCATAATTCTTTATGGAAACGCTTATCCTGTTATCCGAATACATCGATGTATTATGATAGAATAGGGAAAGTTGCCTTCCTGAAACGTCGACAAGGTAGTTCTGGTTGATAATAAAATAATTTCCAGAAATGTTCAGGTTTCCGCTGTAAATTGATCCATTGTAAAGAAACGAGGTTCTGTTCGCAAAGGCATTTCCATCAGAAACCGCATCCTTGATCGGCATCAAGCATGATGAATTCATACTGGCTGCGAATACATTGAAGTATCCGTTGTACAGAAACGGTTCTGAAGGTATCGAATAACCCCGTATTCCCGTTATATTGAAAGTTGAAATTCCGTAGGGAATATAAGTAACGGATTCAGAAGCCGCGCTTAATTTTATGATCTTGAAGTATCCTGCCGAATTATTATAGAAATAGAATTCATCGTTTTTACCGGCCTGAATGGCAAATATACGGCCTTGGCCACCATAATTGTAAAATTTTATTGTTTCATTTAAATTTATTATTGAAGATTTATTGTACAGGTAAATGCCATATGACGATACTATAATATTCATCTGGCCTTCAGGGGAATAATTATAATATCCGGATGTTGATTTTAAATCCGAAAGGTTAGTCCGTATAATCATCGATGATCCGTTATAGAGATAGGAATAAAGGAATCCTCCATAAATGAATGAAGAATTGAATTCCGAATTCTGTTCGTAGATAAACCGTGAGGTTTCGTTCTTATAATTATAAACGCTTATTCCATGATCGCTGGTGAACAGGATGGAATTCAGGCTTCTGTCAGGTTCTGGAATGCCCCCCATGCCTGGTGGGAGGACAAACGTGCTCTCATTATACTTTATTTCCGAATAGGATGGCATAAAGACCCGATGTGACATCGAAATATTATAAATTGAGAGATTAACGGCTTCAGATCCTATCATCATCTCTAGATTTTCCCCGCCCGATCTTATCGGAATCTCAAGGGGGAGGCCGGCAACGCTATTGCTCAGCTGAAGCAGGATATTGTTCTCTTCATATGTAAACGACATCTCGTAAGTTATTCCCGTAAATGTTTCAGGACCTATCGCCCTCTCTTCCGAGGGGTAAATCTCCGTGAGGTTTTCGGCCTCAAGGAAACGTATTTCAGCCAGCTTGATTCCTCCGGAAAGAAAAATGATCTTATTATTCTCATATCCTCCCGCATTATTTTCCGAGTACGTTATGTTCATGACTATTGTTCTGTTTTCGGCTCCGGTAAAATTCATGCATAGAAACGTATCATTTCCCTTTTTGCTGTTTTCTATGGCATTCCTGTTCACAGAAAGCATGTTCAATGCGTTCGAACCGTTGATGTCCTTAACGGATATTTCAGTTTCGCTTGTAGAGTTATAAACGCTAAAACTCACCCATGTCGTATTGATCGGGAATGCCCCTGAACTCATGTTTTCAAAATTGTACTCAAATTTTTCTTTACCGCCTGCAGGCAAATTCTGGCCATAGGATACATTGGTAAAATTAACCGTTAACGTCATTAATATAATTAATACAATAATTATAATAACTTTATCTTTCGTATTTCATGTAATTATTATAACAAATTAAATTTTTTGCAGGAGACCCGTATGAAAGATAGTCTTATACAGATACCGTGGTATCGAACATAATGGAAGAGTTTTGAAAACAATACATACATATATACCAAAAAACAGGCCAATTTCGTTATATTTAACTATTCCTGACAAATAGGTTTATAAGATGCAAATCACTTTATGTTTTGAATGATAAAAGTAGGGATTAACGGATACGGTACCATAGGAAGGAGGGTTGCTTTTGCCGTTATGCAGCAGCCGGATATGGTTGTTTCAGGAATCGTGAAAACAAAACCGGATTATGTATCTGAAATTGCGTCTTCCACGTACAAAATATTTGTTCCGGACAGGTCATACATCGATGCGTTTGACAGGGCCGGAATAAAGGTGAGCGGAACAGCGGAAGATCTTACAGGCGATTCGGATGTTATCGTCGATGCTACACCTGAAGGCCAGGGGGAAAAGAATAAGGGCATTTATGTTAAAGCGGGAAAGAAGGCTGTATTTGAGGGGGGCGAAGATGCCTCTATCGCGGATGCAAGCTTCAACGCTTATTCAGATTACAGTAATGCGATAGGCAAGAATTATGTAAGAGTCGTATCATGCAATACTACCGCAATGGCCCGGACACTGTTTCCACTGAAGGAAAAATTCGGGATAAGATCCGTTTCTGCAACGCTCATAAGGAGAGCGACAGACCAGAACGACAGCAAGAAGGGGCCGATAAATGCAGTGGAGCCAAGCATAAAAATACCTTCACACCATGCACCTGACCTGAAAACTGTCATGCCGGGCTTTGACGTCAGCACAGTGGCTGTAAAGGTTCCCACAACGCTAATGCACGTTCACGTTATTGATGCTGAAATAAACGATGAACCCAGCAAGAACGATATTATAAGCGCATGGGATGGTTATAACAGGATAATAGGCATTAACAGCAACAACGGCATCGTTTCCACCGCCCAGGTAATGGATCTTTCAAGGGAAATTGGAAGGGATAGATCCGATCTGTATGAAATCGCCGTATGGCTCGGAAGTGTAACCGTTGATGGAAAGCACGTTCGTTATATCCAGGCGGTACACCAGGAAAGTGATGTCATACCGGAAAACATTGATGCCATACGCGCTATGTTTGAACTGAACGATAGGGATAAATCTATAGAGATTACTGATAGAAGTTTGAAAATAACAAAGAGGTTATTCTGATGGAAAACAATAAGGAACAGAACAAGGAGAAGAAGATAGATATTGAGGATCTGCCTGGAGTCGGTGATGCCACCGCTGAAAAACTGCGTGAAAACGGGTATGATGATGTCATGTCCATAGCGGTTGCATCCCCAAAGGATCTCTCAGATGTGACGGGTATTGGCGAGGGCGCCGCAGCAAAGATAATAGTAGCCGCGAGAAAATCCGCTGACATAGGGAATTTCGAGACAGGCGAGGAAATACTTGAAAGGAGGAAAAGCATACAGAAGCTGTCCACGGGAAGCAAGAATCTTGATGACCTTATAGGTGGAGGCCTTGAAACCCAGGCAATCACCGAATTCTTTGGGGAATTTGGATCCGGGAAAACGCAAATTATGCACCAGCTGGCTGTAAACTGCACAATGCCAAAAGAGAAGGGAGGATTTGACAGCGATGTCCTGATGATCGACACTGAAAACACATTCAGGCCGGAAAGGATAATACAGATGGCCAAGAACAAGGATCTTGATCCGGATGAAACCCTTAAGCGGATACATGTGGCAAGGGCGTATAATTCTCACCACCAGATTCTCCTGGCTGAAAAGGCCCAGGATACGGCCAAGGAATTCAACATAAAGCTTCTGATAGTGGATTCGCTCACAGCCCATTTCAGGTCGGAATATGTCGGAAGGGGATCCCTTGCAGAAAGGCAGCAGCTTCTGAACAAGCATATGCACGACCTTCTCCGATTTGGAACCATATACAATGCCATCATAGCCGTTACGAATCAGGTTTCGGCCAGGCCGGATGTTTTCTTCGGAGACCCGACCGCGCCAATCGGTGGCAATATAGTAGGGCATACCGCAACGTTCCGGGTATACCTCAGGAAGAGCAAGGGAGGCAAGAGGATTGCACGCCTTATAGATTCCCCGTATCTGCCTGAAGGTGAGACAGTCATACAGATAAGCGAAGAGGGCATCGGGGACGGGACATAGATATATTTATATTATTTATAAAAAACCATATATTTTGCGGAATTTGCACGGTTTGGAGATTCTAATACAGACGAACTGATCGTTTTGTATCTGTTCTGCATTATTTTTAACAGTTTTTTCATCAGGTTGCCGCGGTGAAAATGATATGAAACATCTTGCATTTTCAGGACATAGAAAATATTTTAAGTATAAGTCTCGTATATTATTAAAGCAATGTGGTCATATATATACGAGAAATTTTCAAAGAATCCGTCACAGATGAAGGTTGTAAAACACCTGATATCAACCGGTATCAGGATCATGAAGAGTTCCGATACTGAACCTCTCCTCTTCTGCAATGATATAGAGATCAAACCAAATACGCTTGCCAGGGCATGTAACGTGGATAGGAGAGTTGTCATGACTGTGCTGGAAAAGATAACCGGTGATAAAAATATCTATGACTTTTTCTCAGAATTGAAGTGCATAGCCGATCTTTCAAGATCAAGCATAAAGATGGGTTACGGTGTTATAGAGATATCACCGGAATCCGCAGATAAACCGGGAATAGTGGCCGGCGTATCTGCCATCATATCCAGGAGCGGCATAAGTATCAGGCAGGTTATAGTGGACGATCCGGAGCTTGTGGAAGATCCCAGGGCCATTATCGTTACGGACAGGAAGATACCTCCGGAACTGTTCACAGATCTGAAGAATGTTGAAGGCGTCAGGGCAATAACCCTGCTTTGATGCCCAATAAAATAAAGGTGTTTTCACTTTCTGCACTATATGCACAAAATCTTCACGTTAAGGCTGGAATGAGATGAACTCATTCAGCTTCCCCCTATAAAGTATGTCAAGAATCTTTTCGATCTTCTCCTTCAAGCCGCTGGAAGACCTGTCGGTGACGTTGACATGGCCAACTTTCCTGCGCTTTCTTACCTCATCCTTTCCATACCAGTATATCTGCGTTTCTTCTAAGGAAAGAATGCTGTTTGTCTCCGCTTCATTGAGCCTTTTTCCCAGTATGTTTATTGAACCTGATGGCCTGTAAAGGACCGGCCTTGAAATCTTTAATCCTGATATCGCCCTTATATGCTCCTCGAACTGCGATATCGAGGATCCCATCAGCGTATGGTGACCTGAATTATGCACCCTCGGGGCATATTCGTTCACTATTGCCTTCCCGCCCCTGATGTAAAATTCCACGCCCATAACCCCGGCATAATCAAGTTTTTCCATTATCTTCTTCGCTATTTCTGTCATGCCATAATCCTCTATCGGAGCACGGTTGTATATGAATATGGCCTCTGAATTGCAGTTGAATGATGGATCATGGAATCTTATCGAACCATCAGGATTCCTGGATGCTATTACCGAAGCTTCAAAATCGTAGTCTATGAATTTCTCCACAACAAATTTCTCCCCTGGCATATCCTCAACCCTGCCGTGATCATAAAGAACCTGGCCCTTGCCGTCGTATCCGCCATATGCCAGTTTTATCATGGCCTTTCCATAATCCTTTGCGTATCTTTTAGCCTCCTCAAAGGATTCTGCGATCCTGAAATCGGCAACTGGTATTCCGGCCGAAGAGAGGAAATTCTTTTCCAGCTCCCTGTCCTTTTTTAATTGAACGGATTTTAACGAAGGCCTGAGTTTCTTGACCGATTCGGCGTATTCAAGCGCCTTTTCATTCACATGCTCGAATTCGAATGTAACGATATCGCATTTATCCACAAAATTCCGGTATTCATCATTTTCATATGATCCATCGGATATGGCTGATGCGGGGCCGAAGCCGTTTGAGTTCAAAACGTAATACCTGTTTCCCAGTTTCCTGCCGTCATTGATCATCATATACCCGAGCTGGCCGCTTCCTATTATTCCTATATTCATATATCTGCATATGGAGTCTTGCTTAAAAAAACTTATCAAAAAAATAAAAATATTAAAAATTCAGACATATGCCGTGATTATTGAATAAGCGGTCTTTGCGGCCACAAATGCAATTATGATTATTATCAGTATCCTCACGTTTCTTGAGTTGAAGCGGTGCATGAGAACCGATCCGGTCACTCCACCGAGAATGCCACCGAAAAGAACAACGATCCAGAGCATGTAATTGATGCCGCGCAGTATTGCCAGGTAGGAAAGGAAGCCGCTCAAGGAGCTGAAAAGGGCTATGTAAGCAGATG
>JAVRLS010000010.1:0-21635 GCA_031961205.1 Thermoplasmataceae archaeon
CGGGCACGGTATCGAAAGTTAAATATCTTTATATTGAATAGACCAGTATAGCCCTGTGGTGTAGTGGACAAGCATTTTGGACTTTGGATCCAACAACGGCAGTTCGAATCTGCCCAGGGCTACTGGAGCGAAATGATGCTAAAACCTAATGAAATCGGCTATTCAGGTGATTTTAATAAAAAGAGAAAAATTCTAGCAGTAGCTTCAGTCATAGTAATTGTTCTGGCATTTTCACTGATGTACGGCATGGGGCTTTACAACGCCAAAACCGTAAATGTCCTGTATATTGACGTAGATATACATACGGGGAATACGGTTAAGGTTGTACAGGTACAGTATAACCACGATACGCTCAATGGAAATGAACATATAACCTTCAATTTTGTTTATCATAATACAGGCACGGCGGTGACTGTAGATCGCGTCCAATCCGCAACGCCGGGATTTACTGTAACATCATCGGATCTTCCCATTAACGCTGGACAGGGCCAGACTGTTACAGTACCTATGAATATCCTGACACCCGATTCCAATTATGCCGGGAACCTGTTGATAAACCTTTATACTTCACCCTGAACAGTAAATATCCGCACCAGGATATTAATAAATTTTATTTGCCGCGAACAGGATCATGGCTGATTATCAGGCATCTTTTCATTGATTGGAGTTATACATAGCAGGATGGATCCTTTAGTGTTTGCAGTTTTTAAGCTTCATGAAACGTAGCCGTTCGTTAAATATGTGTTTCAGGCCGTTTTTTAGGATTGATATCATGCGCCAGGCTGCATTCCCGGTTCATGTGATTCGTGCTCGTGTGCTTGCAATGAAGATTTGACGCAAAAAGCGGGAATACCTGACCATCCCCCGTTTCCGCAAGGAACCGGACTGAAGAGGCCGCTGCATGGAACACTCCGGGATAGATCGATTGGTGCACTACCAGAATGGAATGATTGCAAAACTTCCGGCAAACCGCACAGAATGCCTATTGATCTGAAGATACCTCCTTCATGTTTTTGCGAAAGTCAATTCAGAAGATAACCGGATCGTTTCAGTACAGTTAGGGAATTTTATCCTATCTTTGTCCCGGTGCAACCCCGCGCTTTATCAAACCCGCCGTATTTCCTAAGCCTGGAAGCTGGATCGGATTATCATCCAGCGATGATATTATTACCACGTAACATGAGGATATTCATGTTATCAGAGCCGGTAAAAAAGAGGTTTCGTCAGTGAGTTGCACTGATAAAAATTGGCAGGGCCAGGTTTTACCTTGAGAAATTCTATATTAAAAAATTTTTAAAAATAAAAATATTTAAATATTATATGGATTATGCCTTTGCTTCCGCATTCTTCGCATTCTTTTTTGCCATGTTTGCAACGTATATCAGGTATGCAAGCATAAGCAAAAGGAGTATTCCTCCTCCAAGTGTTACATAATAAAAGGCCGTGCCCATCGCCGCATTCGTTATGAATACGGAAACCGGCACAGAAGCTCCGAAAACCTTCGGGTATACAAGGCTGTAAAAGGGAAATACAGCGATTGCAAGGAGTGCGAGAAACACCATCTTTGTTTCTACTATCTTTTTAGTTGAATCAAAGTAAAACAGTATGGGAACCAGAAGACCTATTATCAAAGGTATTGCAAGGACAGGACTGAAGGTGACTGCAGGAACCGAAGTGTGTATGATCAATACGGTTACTATGGTCAGTATCACTCCCAGGTATGTCAGGACTATCGAGTAAATCCTGTAATTTTCAAGACCGTAGAAAACAAATGAAAGCCCTATCATGACAAGTAATGTACTGATAACAAAGAGCCAGTCTCCAGGTATTGAAAACCACTTTGCCGTTGCAAATTGCAGTTTGGAGAGTTCGACGCCTCCGCCGGTCACAAGTGAAACGGCAAATACAACAAATATGAGGGCGAAGACAACTTCAAATACTGAGAATACTGTATAAAGTGTCCTGTCGGTGAAAAAGCCTTTCTTGATATATTCACCGTAAACGATGAATGCGTTCCTTGCCACGAATGCGATGAGAAGAAGCAGAAGTGGAACTGCGTAAATGTATGCGGCAGGGACGATGACGTTTGGAAATGAAAAATCGGCCGCCACCACCCAGAACGCCAGAAATGTCCCGGTTACTTCCCATATGGGTATCACGAAGGGCAGTACGTTTTTCCTGCTGTTCTTCCATGAAAAAATGATCAGGAGAGCTCCCATGGCCTCCGCAATAAACAGGGCAAGAAATATAGCTGTTATAGAAAAGAAAAGTGCGAATACTCCGTTCATGTTCATCACCTCAGAAATTTACCTCCTTTCCAGCCGAACTCGCTGAACCGATCTCTTTTGATACGGACTCGCGGTTAAACACCCTTGACGCAAAGTAGAACGTGAATGGAAGCAGAAGTACGTAGAATATTATTATTGCGATCCCCGGAGCAATCATCGAAGTCGTAAGGTTTGCACCCTGATACACGTACATAACGTTGTATATTATGTACGGCTGGCGGCCAACCTCATCAACTATCCACCCGTCCTCCATTGTAATAAGCGCGGCAAGCCCGGCAATCGGGTATATTATATTCATATATTTGTTTGAGAACGGATCCTTCTTTATGATCCACATTATGAGATATATGAAAAGATAGAGACCAAGCAGGAGCCCCAGTGTTACCATTGCGTCAAAAGCATCATGAACCATGAGCGGGGGCCAGTCGCTTACAGGATAATATGAAAGCCCTTTTGGAACCGCAAACGCAGCGTTTCCAGTACCGGCAAGCAGGCTCTGGAGATTCGGTATTGTTATAGATCCGATAATTTTTCCATTAATTATGGTTCCGAACAGTTTCTCAGGCATATATCCATGTCCGCCAATGTAGTTAAGTTCAAGCGCCGAGTATTTTAAGGGCTGAAACGTCATGACGTTTGTTGCCGCAAGCGATCCGGATATTCCGGCAAGTATCACGAATATCATTGATAGCGGTGTTGTGATCCTCAGTGCCTTGCGGTAAAACGTCCTGTCATCGGGTTCCTTTGACCTGATATACCTGTAAGCGAAATATCCGCCTATCAGGAGTGTACCGGCAAGAAGTATTGCCGGAACGACATGGGCAATTTCAGCCAGGAATGATGGTGAATTCACTGCAGCCCACGGATTCACATCCGTAATTGCGCCGGTGGATTCATAAACATTTATATTAAAGCCGTTAGGAGTGTTCATCCATGCGTTCACCATGACTATGAACGCAGCGGATCCGAGTGTTCCGGCTCCTATGAAGAATGTGAGAATCCAGTGCGTTATCCTGTTCTGGAAGGCATCCCAGTAATAGACATATATTACAAGGAATATGGTCTCGGTGAAAAAGGCGAATATTTCAAGGTAAAACGGTACCATGGCCACGGCGGCTACAACGCTGAAAAATTTTGGGAACAGAATAACAAGCTCTGCTGCCATAACTATACCGCTTGCCGTACCAACAGCAAAGAATATGACAAATATCTTTGTCAGTCGCCTGGCCAGCAGATCATAGTATTTGTCCTTGTAGCGTATCCCGATATATTCCGCTATGCTTATCAGGACTATGGTCGATATACTCATCGTTACGAGTATAATATGCGATGCTATAGTCCATGCAAACAGGAATCTGTCAAAATTGACTATAAACGACATAGTGAATTATCAATAATCTTTATTTAAATTTTTTTTTATCCACTTATAAGATATTTTAAAAAAGTTCAAAAACAAATTAAAATGAATATATTATAATCATTGTGCATAAAAAATCATCCTGTTTATATATAGATATGTAAAATTCTGTAAATCTTTGCATGAATAACGTTCGGGAAAGAAATCTGGTCTGTATCCCCCTCTATGAATATTATGCGTGGTATTAAGCTGCACCGTATTTTTGAACGTGAATATTTAATATTAATAATTTTTGTATAACAATTATTGAATAAAGCGAAAGGGCGTTGCATGGATTCCGGGGGGCTTATTCCAATCTATGCTTCCAGTCATGGGATTTCTTAGAAAGATTAATCATCGATGATGTTATTTTTAAAAAATGATTGCTGAATATTTGAGGGATGCCAGTATAGCTGAGTGGAACCGCTATATAAACCACGAATTTATACAGGAAATGAAGGATGGATCTCTTCAGATGGATGATTTTAAATTCTACCTTATACAGGATTCGCTGTATGTTTCCGAGATGCTTCAATCGGTGCTCAGATCTGCTTCAAAGATGCCGCAGGCAGTAGCCGTTAACGTTGTAAACGCTGTTTTTTCCGGGCGGGATCGTGGTATGGAGGCCCATACGTATCTGGAAAAGGAGCTTGGAATAGATGGAAAAGGCAGGATGACGTTCACAACGTATGAGTACACCCGGCATCTTTACTATGCTTCGAATCTTGGCTGGCCGGAATTTCTTGCCTCATGGATTCCCTGCATGTGGGGCTATTCATATATAGGGAAATACGTGGCAAAGTCCAGCAACAGGTATTTCGCATACTGGGCTGATTTTTATGCATCAAACGAGTACATGGAGAGAGTCAATGTGATACTTGAGGCCCTTGAATCTTATGCCGGAGATCCGGAATACCTGAAGGATTATTTTTACATAAGCCTGAAATATGAACAGAGATTCTGGCAATCGGCGCTGGATCACGAAGAATTTATCTGAACCCCCGGTAAAATCGATGGACAATGCCTGTGGCAAAAACCACCATTTTAGCAACTGGACTGCGAATGCATGCCTGAATTTTGGAAGCGGGCTAACGTGTATACGGCAAATTGCGATGCAAGATTTTGCAGGCAAACGACCACAACCATTATCCGGCTTTACATGGAACAGGATTTCCCCTGGTAATGGCAGCATTTCCGCAGGTGAGGGATCAAAAGGCATGGATTCGCAACTGCATTCCGGTTCCGATCCTGATACTTTTTAAAAAGGCAGGGTTCTGTTAATATGCTTTAAATGGGTTCCGGGATGATATTGCATTGCCCGGCAAATCCCATTCAGCCGGATTGCCTGCGCATGATAAGCTGAACCTTAAATAATCGGGCATTATCATGAAAAAAATCGGCGATCGCCTAATCATACTTCACTAATTTTTAAATACATCCACGCATTCTTTTCTTTATGTCAGGTATAGTGACTTACGGCTCCTATATTCCAAAATACAGGATAAAGCCGGATGAAATAGCGCGTGTCTGGGGGGAAAACCCGGAGAATATAAAAAACGGTATCTACATTTTAAGCAAATCGGTACCCGCACCGGATGAGGATGTTGCTACAATTTCGGTTGAAGCGGCCAGAAATGCATTGAAGAGAAAGGCAATCAACCCGAAAGATATAGGCGCGATCTACGTTGGATCAGAATCCCACCCGTACGCCGTCAAGCCAACAGCAACCATCGTTGGATCAGCACTCGGCGTTGATTTCAGCCTCTTTGCAGCTGATTATGAGTTTGCCTGCAAGGCAGGTACGGCCGGGATGCAGAATGTGAAGGCAATGGTTGATTCTGGAATGATAAAATACGGGCTTGCGATAGGATCTGACACATCCCAGGGGGCTCCTGGCGATGCCCTTGAGTACAGTGCATCGGCCGGAGGGACAGCGTTCATAATAGGAAAGGATAACGTGATTGCAGACATAAATTCCACGCTTTCCGTAGGTTCTGACACTCCTGATTTCTGGAGGAGGGAAGGCCAGTCATATCCGAGCCATGGCGAAAGGTTCACAGGTGAGCCGGCCTATTTCCGGCACATTATAGGCGCTTCAAAGCTGATGATGGAAAGGATGGAAACCGAGCCTAAAGATTATGACTATGTCGTCTTTCACCAGCCCAATGGAAAATTCCCGACACGGGCGGCAAAGATGCTCGGGTTTGAGGAAAAACAGTATAAAGACGGGCTTCTGACACCATTCATAGGCAATACCTATTCCGGGTCAATGATGACGGGGCTGTCATCGATACTTGATGTTTCAAAGCCGGGCGATCACATACTCGCTGTATCATTCGGGTCCGGGGCCGGCGCCGATGCATTCGACATAACTGTTAGCGATGAAATTGAAAGCATGGATCGCGAAAAGGCGCCGACAATAAAGAAGATGCTGGACAACGTTAAGTGGCTGGATTACGCCGTTTATGCGAAATACAAGAAAAAAATTGTTGTGGGTGAAGGAATTGAGTGATGTTTACGTAATAGGCGCAGGAGAGACAAAATTTGGAGAATTATGGGATAAATCGCTCAGGGATCTTGCCGTAGAGGCAGGGCTCGAAGCGATAAGAAACGCTGATATATATTCCAGGGATGTGCAGATGCTTTATGCCAGCAACAGCCTGGCAGGAACCATAAATGAGCAGTCAAACATTGCTGCTCTTGCTGCCGATTTTTCTGGCATAGCTGAGACACACGTGCCGGCGATCAGGGTTGAAGCATCCACGGCCTCAGGAGGAGCTGCGGTCAGGGAAGCGTATATAGCTATAAAATCTGGCGAATACGATGTCGTAATGGTCGGAGGCGTAGAAAAGATGACAGATGTTTATGGCAGCGAACTCCTTGACATGCAGTCATCGGTTCTTGACAGGGAGTGGGAAGCGTTTAATGGCGGTACTCCAGCTGCAATGGCTGCCCTTGCAGCAAGAAAATACATAAAGGATTTCAACGTTGAAAGGAAGGCTATATCGATGATTCCCGTCAATGATCACTTCAATGCGGGAATGAATCCGGATGCGCAGTACAGGAACAGGATAACCGTGGATCAGGTGATAAATTCAGATCCTGTTGCAGAACCGTTAAACCTTTTTGACTGTTCGCCTATCACGGATGGCGCTTCTGCCATAATACTTGCATCGGAATCCTACGTGAAAAAGAACAGGAAGGATGGAATGCGGATAATAAGCTCGGCAATATCCGAGGATTATTTTGCGCTCCACAGCAGGAAGTCGATATACACGCTTGAATCCACAAAGATAGCAGCAAACGAGGCATTCAAGAGGGCCGGCATAAAGCGCGACGATATATCATTCATCGAACTGAATGATTCGTACAGCATATACGGAATGCTGGAACTTGAGGATATGGGATTTGCTGAAAAAGGAAAGGGAAAAGATCTTGTATACGACGACATAAAGATAAACGGGAGGCTGCCGGTGAATCCGTCCGGAGGGCTGAAGGCAAAGGGCAACCCCCTGGGTGCAACGGGAGTTTCACAGTTTTATGAGGCCTATATGCAGATCATGGGCAAAGCTGAAAAGAGGCAGGTGAAAGATGCAAAATACGGATTGCTGCAGAATATGGCAGGAACCGGATCAACATCTGTCGTTCATATAGTGGGTGAGTGAAATGGGACAGTTATCAAGATTCTGGAGGGAAGCTGAGCACAGGTACAGGCTTCTTGGAACAAAATGCGAGAACTGCGGCAGGATATATTTTCCGCCAAGGGAGGTATGCCCGACATGCCACAGGGAGTCTATAGGAAAGATGAAAGATGTTGAGCTTTCAGGGGACGGGACAATAGAATCATACACCATCGTGCACGATGTACCGCCAAGGTTCTCAAGGCAGAGGCCATATGTACTGGCCCTCATAAAGATGGATGAGGGGCCGACAATAACCGGGCAGATAGTTGATTCCGAGTTTGATGAAATAGACTTCGGGAAAAGGGTTCACGCCGTCTTCAGGAAGATGGGAGAAGATGGAGAAAGCGGAGTTATAGTGTACGGCTACAAATTTGTACTGCAGTAAATAAAAATTTTATTATTATTTACTTTTTATCATTTCATCATATATTTTAGAAGTGCTGCTTGCGCCTATCCTTATCTTTTCCGGAAGCGGATCTCTGCCAGAATTTTCTATGATCTTAACTATCTGGTCATATGTCCTGATGCCGCCGGCAGCTTTTATGCCTATTTTTGATCCGTGATCCTTTGCAATTTCAGACATTATCCTGACATTTTCCGGAAGTGCGCCGGTAACGTTTCCTATTGATCCGGCATAATTCCCGTCCTCAAAGCCTGTTCCGGTTTTTATGAAATCCGCTTCTGACTGCACGATCAGGGAATAAAGTTTTCTCTTTTCCTCAACTGTTGTGTATGCATCCTCAGTTATGATCTTAATGGCCAGGCCATTTCTGTGTGCTTCCTTAACGACTGATTCCGTATCGTTTTCAATCAGGTCAAATTTTCCGGCCTTGACAAGGGGCATCTGCACAACAATGTCAACCTCTTCCGATGATGATGCCGCTTTACCTATCAGCATTGCCCTTGAATCTGTTGTCTGGTTTCCGAACGGAAAATCTATAACAGTATCTATTTTAAAGCGGTATTTCATCCTGTCCCTGTAATTTCTGGCAAATGCAGCGTTTACGGGTTCAATGCATACAGCGGCATTACCGAATGTTCCCGCCTCATCCATCAGGCGTTTTATATCGGATTCAGTTGCCCATGGCTTGAGCGAACTGTGATCCACAAGCGCCATTATCGTTTTCACGTCGTATTTCATTTATATCATCCCGGCATCTCTTCCGGCAGCTTATTAGTTGCCTCTTCATTTTCTCTCACAAGCCTCTCGCCGTACATCCTTGCCTTATCCCATGTATTCTTCCTTATGAGGCCCAGGTAGCCTGCCAGGAACATAACCATGAATATTATTGCGCTTGTGAAACCGAGAACCGGCCCGTATCTTATGAACAGGAAGCCCTCTATGAGCGAATTGAATGCACCCATGAGGTTCAGCGAACCGTTGTAAACGCCGTACACAACTGCGGATGTTCCCGATGGCGCTATATCGACAGCATTGACTGCCCATGATCCTACCGTCAGGTTCATGAGCGCAGATCCCGTTGCCAGGAACAGTATGGTGGGTACAAGCATCTTTGCGGTTCCTGTGAAATAGCTCATTCCAACAAAGAATATCATGAATACCATCGGCACTATTGCCCCTATCCTTCTGGCCGTTACCTTGCTGAAATGCCTTAAAAGGCCATCGTTCCAGAAGCCTGACCCTATGAAACCCAGTATAAGCCCTATATCAACAAGGGCTGAGTAAAGCGAGCTAGTCGTAACCGTATGGGAAAAAGTTGAAAACATGAGCGGCGGAAGCCAGTAGAGAAATGTGAACAGTATGTATCCAAACGACAGGAAAACCAGCAGGGTACCTATGCCGGCCTGCGTCCCGAATATGACCCGCAGGGATATTTTCCAGTTTGCCCTTGAACTCAGGGGCCTGGTTTCCTCCTTCTCCCCGTAGCTCTTCCCATTCTGCAGGTATTCCAGTTCAGAAGCACTCACACGGCTATCCTGTGATGGAGTATCACGGACAAAAAAGTACCAGATCAGCGACAGTATTATGCCAAGAACCCCGAATATCACGAATATCCAGCGCCAGTTGTATACGCCTATGACGGAAACCAGGGCAGACACCGAAAGAAGGGCCACGACCGGGCCGACCGCCTGTCCGCTTCCACTCATCGTGAAGGCCTTTGATTCACTTAGCCTGCTTGACCAGTTTTTTGTCATTTTTGCATTAACAGGCCATACCGCCCCTTCGCCTGCACCCATGATTGCCCTGACAATGGCCATTGAAATAAAATTAAATGTTGCAGCCGTAAGGACAGTGAATACCGACCAGATGGCGTACATGGTGGCCATTGATTTTCTGAGGCCAAAACGATCAACTATCCATCCTCCTGGAAAATTGAAAATGGCGTAAGACAGGGACCATATGAACAGGACCATGGTTGAAAATTCCACGGCAGCCGGTGGCAATTTTCCACTTCCGCTGTACAGGCCAAATGAATGGGTGAAGGCGGGTTCAAGGGAAACCCATATTTCCCTGTCAGCGTAGTTGAAAAGTATGGCAACAAACATCATGATCACGATGAACCATCTAAAATAAGTCATCTTTGATCCTTTTTTTGTTTCTTTCGCATCAGACTTTCCCATCATGTTCTTCCAGCATTATCCAGTAATTAATCTTTCCATCCTGAAGGTATTGTGGCAATTAAGTTCATGGGATTTCCATAGCCGTAACGGTGCCTTTGTCAGATTGAACAGGAGATTTTAACAATGGTCTTTTACCGTTCAGAAGGCAGGTTTCCCTGATTCATGAACGGATATAGTTATGCCTGTATGTTATAATTGAAGGCATTTTCAGTAAAGAGAAGGGAAATAACTTGATGAAGATTTATTAATATCATTTGAATCCCGTGAAAAACCGGTTAATTCTTGAGGTTTGAGATACGGATAAAAGTAAAGATCTTATTCCGGGAAGCGCATAACGATCAAAAGATCAATTTTTATGGAAGGAATAACAAAATACAACCATAGTTAGAGACTTGACTGCTTCTGCTGGCCGATTATATTTTTGTATGTTTTCCATTTTAAGCGTACTATGTCCGTTATATCCCTGCCGGAACTTACGGCTTTCTTTATGAACTCTATGGTTCTCTCATCCGATGGGTATCCGGAACCAAAATAGCCGTATTCTTTCTCTATCTTTACAATTTCCCTGTCACGTATTACCTTCGATATGATTGATGCCGCCGACACGGCCGGGAAAAGAACATCTGCTTTATGCTTGCATATTATTTCCCTGCCGGTCCTGAACCTGAGTATTTCCTCTGCCCTCTTTTCAATGACATCAAAGCAGTCGACGTAAATTTTACCATCCGCAGCCCCGGCAAGTTTACACACTTCGTCCATTTCTATCTCATTCAGCGTCTTTGTTTCCATCAGCCTGTTCAGGTCCGAAGCTGTCAGTATATTGAATTTATAAGAATAATTCATAGTTATTATACTGTAGAGATATTCGCGCCTGGCCGGGGATAATTTCTTTGAATCCCTGACTCCAGCATCTTTCAGAAGCTTATCGTCCCCACAGACGATGGATATAACCATTGGACCAATAACAGGCCCCCTTCCAGCCTCATCTATTCCACATGACATTTTGTTACCATTCTATAATTATTTTAGCCGGTTAGCACTGGCCGGGACTGCTGGTTTCCTGCTTAACATGTTTATGAACGATTCCGATCGCCGTGTATATAGCCATTGAACTTTCTACGGGCATAAATTCCGCGCGTTCCGTTGCTGTGTTTTTAACCATCAGCTGTAAGAATGCCTGTATATATTATAAATCCTCTCATTCGCCTCCGTCATTGTCTCCATAAAATAGGGCCTCCGGCTGCAGAATTTGTATTTCCGGAAATCCCTTAGGTGCGAAAACGGACTGCTGATGAAACATGTGTGCCGGGAAAAAACGGGCCTGCGGCATTTTCTTCCAGGAATCTGTATCCCCGGATCATGAATGAATTCTACGGGAATACTTATTCCTTGATAATGACACAAAAGATTGAATAACTGGATTCACATTGCAAATGGGAAAATAATGCCGGATGAATTTAAGCTAATAAACAAAGACCAGCTTGCCGATGACTATAACGAGAGGGGAATATCATATTTCAACATAGGAAAGTATGATAAGGCAATAGAGGAATTTACAAAGGCAATATCGCTTATAAAGGAAGATCCTGATCTATTCCATAACCGTGGCCTCGCATACTACTCGTTAAAGATGTATAACGAGGCCATAAAGGATTTCAGAAAAAGCATAGAACTTGCCCCGGATTATGCTGATTACCATAATGCACTTGGATCGACCCTTGATGATATGGGAAGAAATGATGAAGCGATAAAGGAGTTTGAAAGGGCCATTGAAATCGAGAATGACATACCCGATTATTATTACAACCTTGGAAATGCCTTATGGAAGGCCGGAAAGCAGGATGATGCACTGAAAAATTTTTCAAAGGCTGTGGATCTTGACAGAACCGACCAGATATTCATTTACAAAAAGTTTGAGATACTTGAGAAGCTTGATAAAACCGAAGAAGCTTTGCATACTCTTGACGAGGCAATAAAACTGGCACCCTCAAACTATGCATACATTGTATCAAAGGCTGAGCTTCTTGAAAAACTCGGTAAAACGGACGATGCAATTAAGGAGATAGAAGAGGCCCGGAAGATGGCACCGGACGACACTGAAATAAAAAACATATATGATAGAATGATGAAGAAGAAATAACGATTTTCATTCAATTTTTTTCATTATTATTTCTGCACATTTTTTTACAAGTTCATCCCTTTCCATGGATGCATCAATCTTAACAGTATTTTCCATTTTAAGGTAGTTTTCTCTCGCTCTGCGCAGGGTTTCCAGATTTTCGAATTTATCCTTTCCGGGCCTTGATGCTATTCTCCGGAATGCAATTTCCGGATCAATATCCAGCAGGATGTTTATGTCCGGCCTTACGGCTATCACGCTGGAAACGCTGTCCATCCACTCCAGGGCCGGCTTTTCATCCCCAAAAAATTCCTTTATGCCATCCATCTGGTATGAATAGGACGAGAGTATATAGCGGTCAGATATGACAATATATCCGGATCCTAGCTTTTCCAGGATAAGACGCTGGTGATCATATCTGTCCAGTGTAAATTTCAAGAACAGGGAAATATCGTCGCCCCTATAATCTGATGGATCGCCTGTTGGTTCCTTTGTCAGGTAAACTTTGGAACCTCTCTTCTCCATGTAGCATTTCAGGCCATTGCAGAGCGTTGTCTTTCCGGATCCGTCTATTCCTTCAACCGCTATAAACATTATAAGGTTAATTTTACCCTGATCATATATTTTTGTATATGCATCCAGTTTTAACAAAATAAGGCTATTCAATTGAAATGGTTCCATGTGCTGACAGAAAAATAGATATCGATGATGAATTTGACCATATCATGGATCGCATATTGGAAATGTTTTCAGAAAATCCCGGTGTGTACCTTACAGAAGAAGAAATATCAGCCCTGGTCGGGAATACAGAAGCAAGGAAGGAACTTGAAGAGCTTGTGAAAAAGGGAAAGCTTGAAAGGATATCAGCTGTTAAGAAGAGCGGCAAAAAGGTTTATTACGGCATAAGGGAAAATTTCTAGATCTTTTCTATTATGGCTTTATCGCTTTGAATAACGCTTTTTCCGGATTCATCCGTCATTATAACAGTGAATTCATCGAATTTTCCGTTCAGTATTGATTCCATCCTCTTCCTTATTTCATCCAGGCGTTTAGAATCCGTATCGTCTGAACGCATGATCCGCAGATTTTCATATATCCTGTATATGATGCCTTCCACAGTTGTTATCTCCCCGTTGGAATGTTCAGCGGCATCTATTGAAGCCTCCATCTCCGGTATGTATATGTCTGCCCTGCTGGACCTGTAAACGATTGTCCTGAGATCGTCCGGCACTGAGACCTTGAAGGTTATCCGTACCGGATCCTTTTCATCCTTTCCATAGGTCTCTGTTTTCCTGTATCCGCAATTTCTGCAGTAATACGTCATGATGTATATGTCGTCGTCGAAGGGTATTTTTGTCTCGTACTGGATCAGGAAAAGATTCCTTTCGCACACCGGGCACTTTAAATCTGTTTCATTTTCAACGGGTTCCTTCATTTCCAGCACCTTCCAGCCATGGCCTGAGTTCTCCGGAGTATATCTTTTTAACAGATCTCAGTTCCTCAAGGTTTCCGCTTCCCGTTAAGAACATTGAAACTTTGAACTCTTTCTGTATCATTTCTATATTCCTGTAAAGGTTTTCAACTGAATCGTCGGCATCCTTCAGCAGCGCCCTGGCAAACCCGCCTGCAGTTGCTCCCATGGAAATTGCCTTTGCAAGGTCAAGGCCGTTTCTCAGCCCACCGCTGCCTATAACCGGTATGCCGATATTGCAGTAAACCACCGAAGCTGGAGTTGGTATCCCCCAGTTCCAGAATGCCTCGCCAAGTCTCATCTTTTCGTAATTGCCCTCCTTTTTTGCCCTGAAATACTCCACCGCTGCAAAGGTGGTGCCGCTGAGCCCTGCAACGTCAATTGCCTTCACACCTGCATCCTTTAACCTTAAAGCTGTGCTTCTGCTGAATCCTGCACCGGTTTCCTTCGCTATTATATTGTAAGATGAGGAAAGGCTCCTTATTCTCTCTATCACCTTCGCAGATCTTCTGTCACCTTCCGGCTGTACCATTTCCTGCAGGAAATTAAAATGCACAGCCAGGAAATCCGCCTTTATAAGGCTGTAAATATAGTCCAGATCGCTATCGGATACCGCGTTCCCATCCTGTGCTATCAGCTGGGGCGCACCGATATTCGCAATCTTGAAAGGTATCCTGCTCTCGTTTATGATAGAATATGTATCGGCGAGCCTGTTATCGACTATCGCAGCCCGCATGCTTCCAACACCCATTCCAAGGCCGTATTTTTCTGCGGCCCTGGCCAGGTTTCCGTTTATCTTTGAGGCCAGGCCCGTGCCCCCGGTCATTGATGATATTATCATGGGAAATCCAAGTTTTTTCCCGAGAAATGTGAAGGATGTATCTATACTGTCATAATCGATCTCTGGATCTGCTTCATGAAGGAGGTATATATCATCCCAGTAGTTATGAAATGCTGAAACATCCTCGTTTTCAGCTATGCGTATATGTTCCTCTTTCCTCTTTTCAATCATTTTATCACCGTTCCTATGAAACCCTTCTTTCCAGCATTGATCATCCTCTCCGGATGGAAGCCGTTGATCAGGTAAACATCGTTGCAGTATTTCGATATGCCGCGCATGGCCTTCACCTTGTTCCTTATCCCGCCAGTTACATCATTTTCAACGGATCCAAGGGCAAATGATGATTCCAGGTTTTCAAGGAGCTTCGCGTCCGCACTGGTTTTAGGGTCCTTATCATATATCCCGTCAACATCGGTCAGGAACATAACCTTATCCGGCCTGAATAATTTTGCAAGATCGTATACTATATCGTCACCTGAATATATACCGTACGTATCTTCATCCTTTATATATACATCACCGTAACTTACGGGAACAAAGCCGTTACCCGCATAATCCCTGAAAATAGAGTAATCCGTCCTTTCGCAGCACGATATTGAAGAGAATGGTATCGTAACTACTGGAATCCCCTTTTCTATTGCCACAGATGATACGAGTCCGTTCAGGTCGCTCATGTCCCTGTGCACGATGGAGAAGCCGGTGCGGGATCTTTCATTTGCCGGCCCGGGAAGCCCGTATTCTAAAGATTTTATGTGCCCGAATGAACCGCCGCCATGGACAAGGATGAGGGCATCGTCAAGGATCTTGACATAATCCATTATACTGCTTACTACATCTGCCCTGAATCTCCTGTACAACTTTTTATCCGTTATAACGCTTCCTCCGAGTTTTATGATGATCATTACCTTATCAGCCTGTAGAATTTTATGAAGCTATAATATCTTTTACCAAACCTGAACGATGAGTTTTCAACACCCTCGATGCTGAACCTGTTCTTGAGCAGGACCACCATCGACGGATAATTATACTCAAGAACCGAGGTATAAATTCGCCGCAGGCGGTATTTTTTAGAATACTCTATCACCAGATGGAGCGCTTCCGTTGCGATGCCCATGTTCCTGAACTCTTTTCCGATCCAGTATCCAACATGCGCCTTCCTGTCATACATATCGATATCGCTTAGGCCTATTATGCCGGCCGGCTTTCCCCCGGTTTTTATCAGGAAATCCACTTTAAAAACTTCTTTTCCAAAACTTCTTGCAGATTCTATGAAAAATATCGCGTCCTCCTTTGTATATGGATATGGAAAAGAATGCCCTCCTATGGTTTTCCCTATTGATGGATCATTTGCAAGCCTTGCTATGTCACCGGCATATGCAATGTCCAGCGGCTCCTCTATTGTGATTTCCATGTGCTTCGATTTAATAATCATACGATTCATTAACAAATACTGAATAAATAAAATTATCGCAGAAATTTTTGAATTCTCCGTTAATTTCATATATGAGAAATGACTGGAAACATTATGGGAGACGCGGATTTTAATTATGAGATAATAAGCGACGGTTCATTCCAGCTTGATGCTGGCGCGTACTTTGGAGTTGTTCCGAAGGCAATCTGGAAATCGCATTTCAACGATGAGGATAATCTTGTGAAGCTGTCAACAAATGTTATTTTTCTGGATTTTGGTGATTACAGCGCCCTTGTTGACAGCGGCATAGGAAATTCATTCGACGAAAGGATGAAGAATATATACCATATATCAAAGGATTCCGATATCCTGGACTATATAAAGAAGAAACATGATCCGGATGATGTCAGGATGATAATAAATTCACACCTTCACTTTGATCACGTGGGCCACAACCTGGATTTCAGAAATGCCTTTACATATGCCCAGAAGGACGAGTTCCTGGCCATGAGATATAAGAATCCGGTTACCAGATCGAATTATTCGATGAGGATGGGCGATTTGAAAAACAGGGTTTATATTGATGGATCCAGAGCAATAAACCGGTACATAAGAGTCATTAAGACCGGCGGTCATTCGGCGGGGCATCAGGCAGTAATGATCGAACATGGAAATACGAAAATCATGTATTTCGGGGACATCCTGCCGTCAACATTTCATCTGAAGCTCCCTTACAGGACCGCCATTGACATTGATCCTGTTAGAACTGTGGAACTGAAGAAAAAACTGGTTAAGAAGGCAATAAATGAACATTACCTGTGTGTTTTTGATCATGACAGCAGCATCAAATCAGCCTATCTTTCGGGTGATTATTCGAATCCGAAATTCGAGGCCGTTGATGTATGATAAGAATTCTGTATTTTTATTCAAACAGAAATCTCGCTTTGCTGCGCCATTATAAGGTCCATAGTGAGTTCGGCTATATCCGTGCCATAGAGGCCGATCCTGGATATTTCTTCTGATACGGAGTTGAGCGATGCATTGTCCATAAGATCGTTGATCAGCTGGTATTTCATCTTTATGACCTCATTCTTCCTGTTTATAATGTCATTCAGGGGCTTGAAATTTTTTGCATAAAAAGCTTCCATGGCTTCGCTGTATATTGAGAGTGAGAGTGAAAGCCCGGATATCAGGCCATCCCTGCGCGTGAAAGTACTCCTTCCCTTTACAAGGCTGCATATGTTGACGGCATGATCTGCTATCCTTTCAAGTATCCTTGACAGAACAAGGTAAAAAACGTTCGAATCTTCATACTCACAGCGGTTTCTAACCTCCCTGTAAACGTACC
The DNA here is from genome assembly GCA_031961205.1 of Thermoplasmataceae archaeon. Taxonomy (GTDB): domain Archaea; phylum Thermoplasmatota; class Thermoplasmata; order Thermoplasmatales; family Thermoplasmataceae; genus JAVRLS01. The sequence goes on from JAVRLS010000010.1 coordinate 17,141, forward strand.
ACTGGTAGCGGTCAACTTCATCATCTCTTTCGATCACATTGTCCAGCAGATCATCATCGAATTCCTTTATGCCCTTTATAGTATCTTCAATCATCGTGGAAACGTTCAGGGACATTCGTCTGAGCGCTTTTGAAAGCGGGAACGTCTTGGTGTTGAGCACATTCTGTATCACGATTGTATGTGACGTTTCCTCTATTATTTCAGCGCCCATAACTATCTTTGAAAATTTCTTTATATTTTCACGTATGGCATTGGTCATCTTGTCCTTCGTGTTTATAGCCAGCGTATCGAAGCTTGATATGTACATTGATGTGAGTATTCTCTGAAGGGCGCTCTCATCTATCCTCTCATTTATCGTCAGTTTCTTGGCAACTTCAGGGGATTCCCTGCCAGAAGACGAGATTATAAGGTCATTGTCGTCTTCATTTATAATTATCTCACTTCCCTTCCTGAGATTCTGTTTTTTTATCCATTCAGGCGGAAGGGATACTATATACGTTGATCCACCTGTTATCTGGATCTTCCTCGTTGTTGAATTCTCCATAGCTATAAATACATTATATTTATAAATATTTTGTGGAAAATGTTATATAAAATATATATCTAGGTTTTAGATTTTTTGCTATATGAACGTGAATTCTCGAATGACCTCAGCACAAAAGCCCCAGCAAGGAAAATCACCTCATAATAGACGAAGTAGAGAATTGCTGAAAAGGGAAGCGCCTCATCCAGCCATGTCCCGAGGTTCGCGTTTATAGGCCCGGGTACCACAATGGAATAATTTCCGAAAGAATATGTATAGTTGTAGACACCGTATGGAAGGGTACCCGGCTTAGCAACATAATAAACAGTTATAGAATCCCCGCTGGTATAATGGGAGAGTTCACCGTAAGTCACTGTTTCATTATATGAAACACCCTTTATCACAAGGGTTGCGTTGAATTTCGGAATGGACTGGTAGCCTGTTACGGTAAGCGTGTAATTATATGCTGAATAATGGCCTGAAAACGGTGTCACAAGGGTAGTTGCCGTAACGCTGTCACTGAGCTTTTCGGTGACAGGATGATCTGTAGAATAATACACCTGGGCCTCAGCAGCTGTTATCACTATTGCAGCCAGAAGTATGATAAAGAGCCCTGAAAGAAGCCTTTTTTTCAGGCCGTATATCCCCATGTAATGCATCAAGATGAGGATGAATACCGGAACCAGAAAAACTATCATGAATATTGACGGAACATATGAAACAATATACCCTACTGCAGCAGCTATTAGAACTGCAAAAAGGATTATAAACGAAAAGTTGTGCTTTTTCAAGATGCCTGGAACTTTCATATTTTTATCGGATTGTGAAGATCGTATATATATTTATTTGATATGATCGCTGCTCATTTTGTCGAAATTAGATTACTGTTAGTAATTTTTTTATATATGCTTGGAATAGCTTTCTAATGAACGTACTTCCGAGCGTTGAAGAGCTGAAGAAGATGAGAAAGAACCTTGGAATAAGCCAGAAGGAACTTGCAAACATAACTGGCGTCAGCCAGTCCTACATTGCAAGACTCGAAAAGGGTTCTATAAATCCCACATATTCCAGGGTAAAAGCCATATATGAATATCTGACAAAGTCCGGTGAAAGGGCAGCTGGCATACTCATAACGAGCGATAAGATCATGACAAAAAATGTTGTACTTTGCCGTGAAAGTGATTCTATACTGACAACGCTCAATATAATGAAGGAGAAAGGTTACTCACAGCTGCCAGTACTCAATGACGAGAACAAGGTGGTTGGTACGGTCACTGAGAGCGATATAAATGATCTTCTTCTAAAGGGGATAACAATCGATTCACTCAGGGGACTCAACGTCAAGAGAGTCATGGGTGAAACGCTTCCGCAGGTCGATAAAAATACTCCTGTTCCGCTGATATATCAGCTCCTCAAATATTCGAACGCAGTTCTGGTACTGGATTCCGGGAATCTTATTGGCATTATAACCAAGGCCGATATCCTGAGGACAGTATCTGAATTTGCATAGCCGCACGGAAAGATAATATAAATATGATCTGCATAACGTAATATTGAACGTTGCATTGATTATATTCAGGGCTATCGTTTTATTCATACCGGCATTTGTAGCCAATTCAGGGGCTGTGATAACCGGAGGGAAATGGAAGATTGACGGCGGCAGGAACTTTATTGACGGCAGAAGAATTCTCGGAAATGGGAAAACCTGGAGCGGTTATTTTGGTGGGTCCCTCATAGGGGTAGCTGCTGGAATAGTGGTTTACCTGATTTCCCTCGCAACAGGCGGATTTATAGGCACCTATGGAAACAGTTTTGTTTCGATCGCAGCTGGGATAGTCCCGATGTCTTTCGGATCGCTGACGGGTGATCTGATCGGATCGTTTACAAAAAGGCGAATAGGCATAGAGAGTGGAGGCAAGGGGAACCTTCTCGACCAGTGGCCATTTGCACTCACAGCATTTCTTTTCGTCTATGTATTCGATCCTCAATTTTTCATCATGTACTATTTCTACATAGGTATGATTTCAATCCTTGTTATAACGCCCCCGCTGCACAGGGCGGTAAATATAATAGGGTATAAGATGCACAAGAAGGATGTCCCATGGTAAGCAAAATGGTCATAGCTGTAAGGAAGGATCTCGATATGGGCAAGGGAAAGATAGCCGCACAGGTTGCTCATGCTGCGGTTTCCTGTGCACTGAGATCGCAAAAAGAGAACAGGAGGGAATTTGAAAGGTGGTATGGAGAAGGCCAGAGAAAGGTGGTGGTAAAGGTTAACGGCCTGGATGAAATATTTGTAATAAAAAGTAAAGCGGATTCAATGGGCATTATATGTGAAATAATCCAGGATAGGGGATACACACAGGTCGAACCAGGAACAATAACCTGCATAGGGCTCGGACCGGAAGAGGAAGAAATACTGGATCGGATTACAGGAGAATATAAACTATTATGATCTTCTGTTAAGCACTGCCAGAAGCTGCTCTCTTTTCTTCATAAGGACTTCGTATTCGTGGGGATCGTAGCCCTGCGCTGACCTGTTGTCGTGTATCTGCCTGATCCTTTCTTCTGTATATGCCAGTTCCGCCTGCGCCTTCATAATTGTTTGCATGTCTGCCATTGTTATCACCGCTTCTGTATATCAATCCTGCGTATATATTGTTTATGAGAAAAACATGGCTTTCATTTACGTTTTAGGGTTCCTGCGGGTGTTCGATGATTTTCACCCATTTCCTTGATAAAAATAAGATGAATATATATACTATGCATCATTAGTATTATCTGTTGCTGAAACTTATCCATTTTGGGGGGAGAAAAATTCAGATGGAAACAAATAATACGAGGATAGAGTACAGGAGTCAGAAACGATCCTATGTGAAAAGAGATCTGGCGATACTGGTTATAATTGCCCCCCTTATAGCCATAATATTCATGATAGGCCTTTCATACTTCATGCTGATCTCTTTCATCGTAGATCTCCTTGTGATCGCGCTCATAATAGCCATTCTGAGCTTGATGCTGAATGAGAATCTCTTCAGGGTAATAATATTCCATATAAAGAGAAAGTAAATTTTCTAAATTCTGTGACCTGATAAACATAATTAAAAAAAGGTAAATAAGGATACATGATATGCAGTCATGGCTGATCTTGCAGAGCTTCTGATGTTTGAGCATTCCTCAATAAGGGTTGTTTCCAGGGAGGCGAAAAATGATGTTGCCTTTGATTTTTTCACCGGATTCAATAATTATCTTGTGAATGATCACGTTGCTGTTGAGGAAAAGATACTTTTTCCGGTAATAGTGGACAATGACTGGGATGATAGGCAGGAATTCGCAAAAACCGTTTCAAGGATACAGGCAGATCATAAACTGATCGAAACACTGGCGAACAATATCATCAGGTGGCATGAATCCGGCAATGAGGATCTTTATAAGAGGAGGATGCCGGATTTTTTCAGGATACTGACCGATCATAACCTTTCAGAAGAGGATCAGATATTCCCGAGATGGAAACTGGTTGATGAAACGAGGAGATATGGTGCAATCAGGGATGCCATAGAACTGATACAGAGTACTGATGAAAATAATTATTTCGATAAAACCGGCATTTCGGCTGAACTTATAAAATACGTAGCGGAGAGATAAGCAATCCGGATCTGCCCGGAAGGCAATGTTTATATTGTTTTTCCGAATGTTCAAATATGCCAAGATACGAAACTTCAGAGGATTTGAGCGAGAAAATAAAGGATCTGAGCAGGGCCCGCCAGTCATTGATAGAGGAAATAGAGGCCATGATGTTCTACGACGAGCGTGCGGATGCTACCCAGGATGCGGATCTTAAACATGTTATGGAACATAACAGGGATGATGAAAAGGAACACGCAATGCTCCTTCTTGAGTGGATAAGAAGGCATGATCCCGCACTCGACAAGGAAATGCATGAGATACTTTTCTCTAAGAAGGATATCAAGG
>JAVRLS010000011.1:0-20217 GCA_031961205.1 Thermoplasmataceae archaeon
TCAATTATAAAATTACATATTAAATTTGTTAATTATTTTTCGACAGTTTGTTTATATATGTCAGTAATACAGGATTATTATGAACGTTATGACCAAAATTTATATATGCTTTTATGATGGCCATACATGGATGAAAAGGATTACCAGATACTCAGCTATCTGATTGAAAACGGAAGGGACAAGATTTCGGACATGTCAAAAGCGCTTGACATACCCCGTGTAACAATATACGAAAGAATGCAGAATATGATAAAGAACGGGACAATAAAGAAATTCACAGTAATACCGGATTATAAAGCGCTAGGGATACCGGTAGTTGCGTTCATCTTTGTTTCATACACTCCGAAGGATGGTATATCCCAGCGCGACCTTGCCTCGAAAATAGCCAGGTTCCACGAGGTTGAAAACGTATACATCATTGCGGGAGAATGGGATCTTTTTATAAAGGTAAGGGAGGCTTCAACGGAAGCTGTCGGTAGCTTTGTGCTTGATAAACTCCGGGAAATGCCAGGCATAGAACGTGCGCAGACAATAACCGTATTTTCTGAGGTTAAATGAGATTATCGCATTTTTTGAAGCCGGACGTTATATCCGGATCGCGGGCACGGCAGGGTTCGATTGTATGGCACGTGTGAAGCACCTGTCGCTACCACTGCCATTACTCCGGTATTTCATGCCTTTATAAGAGCATATTTTAGTTCATCTATGGAACTGCTTATCCTTTCTGCATATTCTTCGATTCTTCTTGCAATTTCCATATTCGCCTCTTCTATATCCTCAAGTATAGAGTTTTCAGGCCTCGGATCGTGTATACTTTCATTCCTGAAAGTGATGAAAGGTGATCCGGTGCTTATTATTTCATTCAAGCCTTCCATTGCTATATTTCTTGCATTCGATTCCGCATAAGAAGGAATTATGATCGCGTTCAGCACAGTTTTTTTAAAAGTTTTTAGCAGGTGCAGGAATTTCAGGTGCTGTGACTGTGCAAATTTGCCACCAAATCCACTTACAAGTATATATGATATTGATGGATTCGATAATTCGTATACTTTTCTGGCATTATCATCCAGGTTCGATCCGACATAAATCTTCTTTATATATACCGCTTCCGGGGATCTGAAGGGATTCGTATCCCGGGATTTTGATGAGAGCATGATGTCGATGCTTTTGTCTTCATATGAAAGTTTTCCGTTGTAGAAGCCTCTCAGGCCTATATACTCCCTGTCAACGACTGAAATATTGGCGGTATTTTTAACTTCCAGGCACCCCATACTTTTCATAACGCGGTATCCGGCGTTCCCAAAACTTATGAGAGATACATTTGATCTTGACCTGTAATAACTCCCCACAGCTGAAAGGCGCTGTTCACGATTATCTTCGTATTCCATCTCAAAGTACTTTTTAATATTTACCACCTCTGCCTATTTCGTTTTCATGATCAACATCAACTTTTTTGCCGAACTCATCAAGTTTCTTCATTATATCATTAAAGTTTCTGGACCTTTTCTTTATTATTTTCAGGATGTTTGATTCAAGAGTTTCCCTGAGTACAGCGGATATAACATCATTTGCATCCTTAAAAAAGCCTTTTTCTATGACAGTCTTTATAATAATCTTAGAATTTTCGTCCAAATCTATGTTCTGTGGCGTATTTATAAGAGAAACTCTTTTTCCTCCTATATATTCGAGGGCAGCATGCCTTATGAATTCGGATCTGTTTCCAAATTCCTGGTTAGTATTCAGATATTCATCTATCTCATTCAGCTCATCCTCAGAAATCCTTATAGTGAGCTTCACATCTTTGCTTATCAAAACCTGTACCTCTTCCTTTGTATAATTTAGTTAGTATATAAATTTTTCTAAGATGTGCGGACAAATGTATGTATAAATAGAATAATTTATATTTAAATATTAAATATAATAATTTATAAAATTCAATATGTTAATATTTATATTTACAATGTACAAATTATGGCAGATGATTATGATAAACTGTTAGAAAAAGCAAAAAATGTACTTTCCAGCTCAACAAAAAATGTGGATCGCCTGAAGATACCGGATCCTGAAATAATCCGTGAGGGGAAGGTTACAATAATACGAAATTTTCTTGATATGGTTGATATGATAAACAGGGATCCGGAGCACGTCATAAAGTTCCTGACAAAGGAGCTCGGGGCAAATGTCACGCTTTCGGGGCGGCGTGTCACCATAAACAAGAAAGTGAGCCTTGAAACTCTGCAGTCTAAGATAGAACAGTATATGAACACGTACGTGAGATGTTATGAGTGCGGTTCCCCGGATACTGAAATACAGAAATCCGGGAGGATATCATTGCTCGTTTGCAAGGCATGCGGAGCGCAACATCCAATAAAACTCGCAAGGGAATACAAGCAGAGCGATGTGATTGAAGAGGGCAAGGAATATGTGGTTGAGGTTACGGAGATTGGAAGCTCAGGCGAGGGGAGATCCACATTCCATGGCTACACCATATTCATTCCCGGCGCAAAAAAAGGAGATACACTAAAAGTTCGAATAAAGAAGATAAAGAAGGATGTTGCCATAGCCGAAATAATCGACAGGGAATAAACATCAAAATTTTATTCTTTATTATCTTCCTCTTTCTCCTGCCTTATATTTTTTCCAATGTTCAGCGGATTGAGATTCTTTATGAATGTGACGAATTCATCCTTTGTAAGCTCTTTAATTGCAATAGAAGCCAGAAAGAATATCAGTGAACCAAGTATTGCGCTTGGAACAAGAAGGAATATTGAATATGGCCTGATAAAATATGAAACGGACAATAGAAAAGTTATTTCTATTGCAGCCGGAATAAGTTGCCTGATAATCCTGAGGTCTCTCTTTTCCCCGGTCAGCCTAAGCGAAACGATCCTGTACATGGTATAATCGGATACAGCGACTATCAGGGAAGCTACAACGGTTCCGGCGGGACCGGCCGAAAAATATGTTATTCCGAATATGGATGCCGGAACAAGCAGGAAGTTCAGGAGAATGTTCATCACTATCGAAGGTGTGGTGATTTTTGCCACTATCATGCTTTTGCCCTTTGCTATGATTGAACTTGTATACGGCCCTGTTATTATTGAAAAATAGGATGCAACGGCGGAAACGCTGAGTATCATGCTATACTCAAGGTATCCGGCGCTGAATATGTTGAGGATATATCTAGAAAATACAGCAAAGACCAGGATAAATGGCAGGATGAAAAGTGATATGAATCTTTCCATCTCCTGTACACTGTAATTGCCATCAAATATTTTCTCTTTCCTTGAAAGCAGCGGAAGGAAGAAGCCGGAAATAGCACCTGAAAAAGCGAACAGCGAGGAAGTAACGATCTGGGAGGTGTACAGCGCACTTGTAGCGTCAGCATGCCAGAAAAACTGTATTATTATTTTATCGATATTGCCGTTTATTGTTGCTATCCCGGATGAAGCAGCCAGTGGAAGCGCAATGCCCAGGAAATATTTGAAAACTTCCCTTGAGGGCCTGCCAATTTTCCACGGCCGGCCAAGATGCATAAGGAAGCCGAAGTAGAAAGAATATGAAATGGTGTAGGTCAGAGCCATGACAATGGCTACGTCATCGTCCAGGAATTTTACCAGCTTAAGCGCGAAAAGTATTGCGATAACTATGAATATAGAATTCCTGATGACCGCCTCCATAATTGAGGGGAGTACGATCCTGTAAGGCGAAATTTTTGAACTGTAATATGCCTTTGGTGCGGTGACCATATTTGAGAGAAAATAGTAGGGAACGAGGGAAACTATGATCCAGAATTCTACAGGATTCTGGAATCCCCTGTGAAGGATATCAGTCCATATGAACAGGGCAGAGAAAATAATGCCTACAAATATAACTGAAAGGATGAATTTTATGGCAAAATATGTTCCACTTGCGCTCTTTACGTCACGCCCCTCCGAGATGCTCTTTACATAAGCAGAAGAAAATCCAAGCTCCATTGTGAGTGAGAACAGGCCGACAAACCCCATTCCAAACGCGATAAATCCCCATATCTCTATGCCAATATAGCGTGTGATGAAATAGAGGCCCACGTATCCGAATATCGCATTTATCAGGTTCTGCGTAACTATAATCGGCGATTTTCTTGTGAACAACGGAAGGTTATCATTATCCGTTAAAATAAATCTTCCCTGTGAAAAAGGCACATAAACGGTCTTCCTGTTTTATTCAGATAAGGATGGATAGTACCCGTTTCCCCACCTGGTGAAGTGCTGGAAGGAACAGCAATATATAATTCAAGAATGAATAAGGCCAGTGGATATAAAAAATGAGAAAACTGCAGGGAGAATGATTCCGCCTGAGTTTCTGCAAACGGGAAGATACCATGAACCGAAATAAGATTAATGGGCAATGGTCTGCGACTGTTCCCTCAGGAACTGCTGCAGGTAATAGTAAGAACCCGTTCCCTTCCCGGTGTCACCGCTGAGTTTCCATCCCACGAATGGCTGCGATCCGACCATTGCGCCGGTGGATCCTCCGCTCTTCCTGTTGGCGTATATTGTACCGACGTCTATGTTCCTGAAATAATACTCAATTTCCTCCGGGTCTTCTGAAAATATGCCACCGGTAAGCCCGTAATCCATGCTGTTTATGTCATTTACGGCTTCCTCAACGCTCCTGCATTTTATCACGCTTATTTCAGGCAGAAATATTTCATTTCTTATTATGTATGCATCCTTCGGAAGATCAGTTACAATGGTCGGTTCCACGTAAAAGCCATCTTTCCCGATTACGTTTCCGCCTGCCAGAATTTTACCCTTACCGAATTCCTCCCGCAGTTTTATGAACTTATCGTATGCGCTCTTATTCACAAGGGGATTCAGGAATGTTTCCTTCTTTCTCGGGTCGTCCGGTTTGATCTGTTCCGTCCTTTCCTTAAGTTTTGCCATGAATTTATTGTATATGCCTTCCTGAACATAAAGAAGGGAGCATGCGCTGCATTTCTGGCCGGCAAAGCCGAATGCTGCCCTTGCAACTCCCTCCACGGCTTTGTCCATATCAGCTTTATTAGAAACAATTATTGCATCCTTTCCCCCCATCTCGGTTATTACAAGTTTTGGGCCATTTTCAAGTGCATTTCTGTGTATGTCAAGGCCGACATCCCTTGAGCCCGTGAAAACTATTCCAGCGACCTTTTTATTCTCGACTATATGTTTTCCAACTATTTCCCCGGATCCTGAAACAAATGCCAGCACATTCTTTGGAACTCCTGACTCATGCATCAGCCTTACCCACATGTAAAGCGAAAGGGGTATATCGCTTGACGGCTTCAGGATAACGGCGTTTCCTGTGACAAGCGGTGCCGTGCTCATTCCCACGCCTATTGAAAAGAAGTTGAACGGCGATATAACGCCAAATACGCCGTAAGGTTTCATTACGCTCATGGATTCTTCATTTTTGTAGGCTTTTCCGGTAAGTTTCACGAATCCGTTGTTTTCAATAAGGTTCAATGCATAATATCTCATAAAATCTATTGCTTCATCAACATCCCCTATAGCCTCATACCGGTTTTTTCCATTTTCATATGTCAGGGCGGCAGCGAACCTGAATTTCGAGCTGCTGAGCGCATCTGCGGCCTTTAAGACGATCATGGCCCTGCCAAGGTACCCGGTATCATACCATTGCCTGTACGATGAGTGCAGCATTTCAACGGCTTTTGATATGGACGAATCTGAAGCCAGCTGGAACGTTGCCAGTTCCTTTCCGTCTATCGGGCTTATATCCTTTATCTTTTTATCCTCTATAACATCCGAATCAATTATATTCGGATACTCTTTATGAAAATAGCTTTCTATTTCCTTAAGGGATTCCTCATATTTTTTGTCAAATTCAGCTTCCTTTCCAGCATCTTTCATTTTTATGTATGTATTTTCATTCTCAAACATATTATCACCCGACTCTTATTTAGCCTATTTTATGGCATTCTGTATATATTTCGAAAGCCTATTATCAAATATAAATATTATGTAATATTTGACTTCCTTATAATATGATATATCATTTATTCTTCCCGGAGTCCTGATTCAAAATATTCCCCTGCTATCTCGCCTGCCTGTTGTACGTGCGTATACAATGCAGAAAGCCAGAATGCTGAGGTATCTGTGCCGGGTAAAATTAAATGGAGACAGTAAGATATACATCTCATCGGAGAGTGCAGAGGCTAAACCGATTCGTGTTCCATGGGTATTGCTTGCTTTTCCATCAATTAAAGTGCGCATACATAAAGCTAAGGAAATTTAAATAAAATCGAGGGTTCAGGGGCTGGGCTCTAAACATGAACAGCCTATGTCATGCGGAAGCCATGCTAATAAGCTGGAAATGCTATATTTTCATTCATAATGAGAAATTAAAAGTGAATGAAAAGGGCTGGATATGGAATTGGGAACTGCAGGGTAACGGATGGAATCAATCCGGAGAAAAAAGTGCGGGAAAGAAAAAGGCATCCCGTAAAAGAATGTTTTTTACCATGTTAGGCATAAACTTTTAATGATAAGAAATAAAAGTATTATTTCTATAGATGACCTCAGTAAATCCGACATTTTTGAGGTTTTTAATGTTGCTGACGATATGCTCGGAAAGATAGAGAAGGAGGGAAGCACAGGCCTGCTGAACTCAAAGATTATGGCCACGCTCTTCTACGAGCCAAGCACAAGAACCAGGCTGTCATTTGAAAGTGCAATGCACAGGCTTGGAGGATCGGTAATAAGTGTATCTGATGTGAAGACGAGTTCGGTTGCAAAGGGCGAAACACTGGCGGATACAATCAGGATGGCATCTTCATACTCTGATATAATAGTCATAAGGCATCCCCTAGAGGGGGCGGCCCGGCTTGCCTCAAGGTTTGCATCGAAACCTGTCATAAACGCAGGGGATGGTTCAGGCCAGCATCCAACGCAGACCGTGCTCGATCTTTATACTATAAGGAAGGAACTCGGGAAGATTGACGGAAATACAATAACCATGGTCGGCGATCTGAGGTATGGCAGGACAATACATTCGCTCATAATGGCTCTTTCATCGTTCGATGTTAAGATAAATCTTGTATCGCCGCCCATTCTCAGGCTGCCGGAATACGTTTACAGCATGGTGCCTGACAGGAACAACATAAGGGAAGTCGACTCCCTCTCAGACGTCATTGGAGATACGGACGTTCTTTACGTAACGAGAATACAGAAGGAGCGGTTCTCCGATCAGAACGAATACCAGAGCGTTATCGGATCGTATTCAATAACCTCCGAGACGGTCTCGGCCATGAAGGAAAAGAGCATAATAATGCATCCGCTGCCGAGAATAGATGAAATCTCTCCTGAAATTGACAGGAAACCTCAGGCGCGCTACTTCAAGCAGGCTTATTACGGGGTGCCGGTGAGGATGGCCCTGATATATATGATACTGGGTGATTGAAATGGATACTACACTTAAGATATCTAAAATAAAGGATGGAACGGTTATAGACCATGTGCCCTCAGGAAAGGGAATAAGGGTGCTTTCAATACTTGGAATAGACGAAAACGTTGAAAACACAGTCAGCGTCGGCATGCATGTGCCAAGCAGGAAATCAGATTTCAAGGACGTCATCAAGATAGAGAACAGGTTTCTTGACAGGAACGAGATAGATATGATCGCACTGGCAGCCCCAAACGCGACGATAAGCATAATCAGAAATTACGAAATCAGTGAAAAGTTCAACGTTGAGCTGCCTGAAAAGCTGATCGGCGTGGTGAAATGCAAGAACCAGAACTGCATAACAAACACAAGGGAACCGGTAAAAACAGAATTCGAAATCGTCTCGAAACACCCGCTTATAATAAGGTGCTCATACTGCCAGAGAACAATGAATGAAAAGGATATATTCTCCTAATTCTTGCATATGATCCTTTCTATTTTTTCAATGGTTTTTGCGAAATCGGAATCTCCCACGATCGCAGGCTTAATTCCTGACTGTTCAAGGGCTTCTGCGGTCGGGCTGCCTATCGCAAACGCCATTTTTCCTGTTCGTTTCAGTGTCACGGCTGCTATTCTGGCTTCCATGGATGATGTGATAAGGGCCCCGATACAATCATCGGACATGCACATATTTTCAAATTCATTTGATCTTTCTATCACATCATAAGTTCTTACGTCAATGTACCTGATCTTCCCCTCTATAATCCTGTTCAAATCTTCATTTGCCATTGAGCTTCTCAATAGCAGTGCATATCCATTGCGGCATATCCTGACCATTTTTTCTGCAAGGCCCTTCGAATCCTTTCGATCCGGCACAATGCACTCATGGCCATGCGATCTTATGGCATCCGCTGTATTTTCCCCGATTGCAAGGTACTCCGCAGGATAATCCCCGACGTTTCTGAAGAAGATATCAGCTCCAACAGAACTCGTGAAAACAATGTATCTGATATCGTACTTCTTCAGGATGGCTTCATAGTCAACATTCAACGGCCTGATACCTGTTAACGGGCAGTTAACGACGTTGAAGCACCTGCCGGAAACTGGCGAGAATTTTTCCGCCGGCCTTGTCGAAATGATATATTTCATAACGTGTACCCGTACTCTTCAGGTATTTCTGATCTTATATATGCGATAAGATCGGCAAGATCGCTTTCATCATCAAGGTTATAGTGTATATCGGTAAATTCGAAAGACTTCAGGGAGTAAAATCTTGATATTATCGAAAATCCTGATCCTCTGGATGTGCACAGTATCCCGACGGGCGTGGAACATCCGAGCTTCAGTGATCTCATGATGGTTCTCTCTATCATTGCAATTCTATAAGTTTTTTCATCGTTTATTCTTTTCATGGTATCTTCTAATTTTCCATTCATACCCACGATGGCTATGATGCCCTGATTCGGTGACGGCACGAATTCTGCCGGATCGAGGCGATGGTGCCGGACGTCTATACCAAGTCTCTCTATGCCGGCTTCTGCCATAACTGCGCCCTCAAGTGATCCATCCGTTACTTTGCCTATGCGTGTTTCTATGTTCCCGCGAAGGTTCTCTACAATTATGTCGTCCCTTGCCGTCCTGAGTTCGTATGCACGTCTCAGGCTTGAGGTCCCGATTCTTGAACCGGGTTCAAGTTCTTTCAGCGGTTTCTCCGAAACTAAACAGTCAGTATATGGCCCGCGTTCAAGCACGGCGGATATTGAAAGGCCGTCCGGCATGTCATAAGGTATATCCTTTGCGCTGTGCACGGCGATATCGATTTTCCCCTCAAGTATCATATCGTTGAGTTCATTGACAAAAACGCCCGTCCTGTTTATGGAATATATTGGTGTTGTCCTGTCAGCATCTCCGGTCGAACTGTGCTTAACAATTTCAGTTTCGTATCCAAGCGCCCTGATCCTCTCAGAAACCATCGTGGCCTGGATCACGGCAAGCCTGCTCGGCCTTGTGCCTATCCTGATCATCACATCATCCTTTCAAAAACCGTATCCACGGCCCTGATCGTTTTTTCTATATCATTTTCAGAATGCGCGAAACTCACAAAATTCGTTTCGTACTGGCTTGGAGGAAGATATACGCCCTCCATTGAAAGCATCCTGAAAGCCCTGAAGTATGCATTTTTGTCGGCCTTAAGAGCATCTGCGTAGCTTTTTACGTTTTCTATTCCGAAGAACATCTGGAACATGCTTCCGATGCTGTTTACTGCGATTCTCTTTTTTCTCTTCTCCGCAGACCTCAATATTCCATTAACGAGTTCTTCAGTCCTTTTTTCAAGTGTTCTGTAATCGCTCCTCTGAAGCTCATTCAGCGCCGCAAGGCCGGCAGCCATTGTCAGGGGATTCCCGGAGAATGTCCCGCTCTCATAGACGGATCCGCTTGGCGAAACCATCTTCATTATGTCCTTTTTTCCTCCAAAAAGCCCTATGGGGAGGCCTCCGCCAATTATCTTGCCTAGCGTGGTTATATCCGGTTTTATGTTTATTATGTCCTGGTAAGGCGAGAAGGCGAAGCGGTATCCGGTTATGACCTCGTCGAATATAAGCAGGGACGATTGCTTTTCTGTTATTTCCCTGAGAAATTCCAGAAAACCCGGTTCTGGAAGTATTACACCCGCATTTCCCATCACAGGCTCAGTTATCACTGCAGCTATCCTGTCGCCGAATTCCCTGAAAATGGATGAAACGCTGTCCTCATCATTGTATTTCGATACTATGACCGTGCTGGAAACCTGTTCAGGTATACCGGGAGATGATGGCCGGCCAAATGTGAGTGTGCCGCTGCCTGAACTTATAAGTGAATAATCATGCGCGCCATGGAAACCTCCTTCCATCTTGACAATTATATCTCTTCCCGTATATGCACGTGCAAGCCTTATTGCGTGCATTGTTGCCTCGGTTCCTGAATTTGTGAACCTCATCATCTCTATATTGCGCGAGGATTCCCTGATCTTCCGTGCCAGCAGAATTTCTGATTCTGAGGGCGTACCGAAAAGGGCCCCGTTTTCCAGCTGATCTTCCACGGCTTCCCTGACCCTGTCGTTGGAGTGGCCGAGGATGAGAGGCCCAAATCCGAGGCAGTAATCAATATAGGAATTGTTTTCAACGTCATATATCCTTGATCCCTTCCCTTTCTTTATATAAATTGGATTATCAGGGTAGTACCTTACGGGTGAATTCACACCCATTGGAAACAGGTCGATAGCTTCTTCAAATAACTTATGCGAATCCATGAAAGGTTATTGTTAATAATGATTTATGATTTACCCATGGAATGATATGCATAACGGGAATTCCCGCAACCGGAAAGACGGCGGTTTGCGATCTTCTCAGGAAGAGGGGAATTGAATGCGTTGAAGCGAATGACCTGGCAGGGATCTCCGGATGCCTGAATGACGGCGAAGTTGACATAGAATGCCTAAAGAATTATTTGAAATCAACGGCTTTCGATGGTATAATTTCATCGCATTACTCGCATCTGCTTGGCTGTGAAAGGGTAATAATACTTTACGCCGATGAAAAGAACCTCAGGGAGAGAATGGAAAGGAGGGGCTATCCTGTGGAGAAGATTGACGAGAATATAGATGCCCAGGATTCTGATGTGATTTACTATGAAGCCCTTGATCTGATGCCGGAAAACAGGATCATCAGGATAAAGACCGGAAACATTGATGAAACACTCGAAAAAGTCATGAATTCAATCATGGCCGGAAGAAAAAAGTGATCCATGCTCTTCGTTTCATTAAGTTGCGCCTGTGAATAATTGATATAAAAGGTTGGATTGATCCAGTATGCTTGACAGCTACCGTTCAAAGATTGACTGGTTTCTTACGCCGCTTTCGAAGGTTTTCATAAAGCTGAATCCCAATGCCATATCGGTGCTTTCCCTCGTTCTGGCGGCTGCTGCAGGGATATCATATTATTACGGGCTTCTCCTACCGGCCTTTTTTGCCATCCTGTTTTCTGCGCTGTTCGATGCCATAGACGGAAAGGTGGCGCGGCTTCGCAATATATCCTCGAAGCGCGGCGACATGATCGATCATACGTTTGACAGGTACTCCGATATTTTCATAATCCTGGGCTTCTCTTTCAGCGCTTTTGGAAACGTGTACCTTGGATTATTTGCCATAATAGGGATACTCATGACCAGTTACATGGGTACGCAGTCGCAGGCCCTCGGCCTGAACAGGCTATACGCAGGCATAATGGGCAGGGCCGACCGCCTGGTGCTGATGATGATCTTCATAATTGTGCAGATATTCATCAGGACATTTTATTATTCGCCTGTTGTTAGCATAACGCCCACAAACCTCATCCTGATCATTTTCGGCATCGTGGGTAACCTGACCGCGGTGCAGAGATTTGCGATATCCTACAAAAAGTTATGAAATTCCTTTGATATTGATATGCGGCAATATTTGCCCATGCCGAAGTTTACATATCCCGGAGGCTTAAATCTTGCAGGAATGGATAACGCCTCCCGCATCATTTTGATCACTTCCAGTATCACATCCATCAGTGTTCTATCTTTTCTTATATACGCATTTACGGCCATCCTGTCCGCATATAGGAACAGTCCGGCGGGCAGGTTCCCCTGCGTATGGATAATGCCCGTGACTTCATTGTCATGGGTTATGTGTTGCAGTCTTTCAGTCTTCCTCTTTCATATTTTATTGCCGAAACGCCTTCGTTTTATAATGCCGTTTTATTGCATTCTGTCGATTATGCTATAATAACGGTGTGCTATCTCCTCTGCCGCCTTTTTGTCCTTTGATTCTCCGTATATCCTGATTATGTTTTCGGTTCCTGACGGCCTGATGAGAACCCAGCCATTTTTTTCCTCGATCTTGACGCCGTCTGTTTCATCAGCCTTAACCGATTTAACAAGATTCTTTTTAATAATTTCCCAGTCTATTTTCCGTTCTATCTGAAGTTTCTCCATGTAATATTGTGGCAATTCTGATATCAACTCCGATATTTTTTTGCCGGACCTGGCCATGGATTCAAGCATCAGGGATATCGTCATAGCACCGTCACGGCAGTACTGGTGCTTTCCATATATCACCCCTCCGTTTTCCTCTCCTCCAATAATTGCGCTGTTCTCGATCATCGCCCTTGCCACTACCGGGGCCCCGACTCTTGTCCTTATGAGTTCAGCACCCTTTTCCCGGCATATTTCAAGTATTGCGTCGGAGCTGCTGATCGGTGTAACCACTTTATCGCCCTTTTTTGCAACGTTTTTGACGATAAGAGAAAGGCTTTTGTCCCCGTCAATGAAATTCCCAGTCTCATCTACGAATACGGCCCTGTCTGCATCCCCGTCATGTGCGATTCCAAGGTCGAATTTACCGGTCTTCATAAGGTCAATAAGATTGCCAAGGTTTTCAGGTTTTGGCTCGGCATTTCTTGATGTGAATTTTCCATCCGGATTGGCATTAAGCGTGACGACGGAGCATCCAAGCTTGCTGAGCAGGTAGGGTGTCGAGAAGTAAGCGGCCCCGTTTCCCGGATCAGCCAGCACCCTGAATCTTCTCTTTTCTATAGCATCTGCATCCACTTTCTTTATAACGCTATTTATATAAAGGTCTATCGCATCATTAACATATGAATAATTTCCTATGCGATTCCACTCAACTTTTTTGAAGTTTCTCTGCCAGTAAATCTCTTCTATCTTGATTTCATCCTTTCTGTCAAGTTCAGTGCCATCATTTGAAATGGCTTTTATGCCATTGTACATTGGCGGATTGTGTGAAGCTGTTATGATAACTCCGTATATCCCGTGGGTTTTGGCGTAATACTGGATTGCAGGAGTAGGAAGAATGCCCAGATCGATTACACTGTTGCCGGTGGAAAGAATGCCTGCAATTACGGAAGATTTTATCATATCTCCTGTAGATCTTGTATCGCGGCCTATAACTATACTGCCATCAAAATATGTGCCTATTGCTTTCCCGATATCCATTGCAAATTCCGTGGATAAGTCCTGGTTTGGAATTCCCCTGATGCCATTTGTGCCGAAAAGTCTCTTATCAGAATCCATATATAGCAATATCCAAACATCTTTATTTATATTTACGGTGAAGTCACTTAAGCCAGTGCAATATAAACCACCGATTTTTCCGTAGAATATTTCCTCAGGATGCTGATTTTAAAGGCATTTTCAGGCACAGGCCGGCTTTCAGCGGCGCTAACTGCCAGGCCTGGATGCTGCTGGCGGGATGTTCAATCATTAAACTGTTAAAATGATATTTCGATTTACCGGCATTTTCAATTTCGGGAGATCATTAAAGCTGTGAAAGAAGATTTTTCTTTATTTTACTGTACCGCAACGATCATGGCATTGAATGATACAGGCAGTTTTTCCGGCCCGTGCGATAAGCCGCTTGAAAACGCTTGCATGGACAAAATAATATATCAGGACTGGATACGGAAGCATGGCATATAAAGAAAACTGTACTTCATGCGGCGTAGGGCTCGTTGATGAAGGTTTCTCAATATTCGAGTGCCCGAACTGCGGTGCTGAGATAATAGGGCGGTGCAAGAGCTGCAGGGAGCATTCCACCTCATATACATGCAGCAAATGTGGTTTTACAGGACCGTGATTCCGATGGGAGACGTTCTCGTTACATTAAAAGTTCTTCCGAAGGATTCTGATACTGATATAACAGCAATGCAGAAGAAGATCGAGGAAAAACTTCAGGGAATATGCGATATCAATCGTGCTGAGCTGAAGGATATAGGATTCGGTGTAAAGTACCTCCATCTGGAAGTTATAGTTGATGACAGCAAGGGAAAGATAGACAGTGTGGAAAGTGCGATATCAACTGTGCCGGAAGCTGGAGAGATAAACACAGAAAATGTCTCCCTGATATGAACTTTTTTCTGATTTTTTATATTTCGTTAGTTTTGCTTGTCTTTTCCGGGTTTATATATATAGGCTTTTATGACAGCAGGCATGATCCTGCGATAAAAAGCGCAAAGAGATTCAGGACACTTGTTGTGATCCCGTGCAGGGGGGTCGATCATTCGCTCCTGAAGAACCTGAAAAGCATTGCATCCCAGGATTACAGTGCGGATTACATTGCTGTTATTGACAGTGAGGATGATAAAGCCGTACCCTATATAAGGGAAGCGGGAATAAATTATATCATTTCTGATTATCCGTGCGTAAAATGCAGTGGCAAGGTTAAAGCCATTTCAACAGCAGTTACCAGGTACCCCGGTTACGATGTTTACGTCATAGCCGATTCTGATATAACGCCCGATAGAAACTGGCTTCGGTTACTCGTTTCTCCGCTGCAGGATAACAGTAATGGCATATCAACAACCTTCCCATATTTCTATCCTGTGGGCGGCTTCTGGTCAAAGTTCAAGGCTGTCTGGGGAACTGTAGGCCAGTCGCTGATGGAATCTGAAAGGACAAGGTTTGGATGGGGCGGTTCACTGGCTTTCAGAGGTACATTGATATCAGGCAATATGCAGTATTTTTCAGAAGCCATAAGCGATGATACCGCACTGACGAAGATATGCAAGGGGATAGGACTCAAAATAGCCTATGTCAGGGAGATCAGGCCTAAGGTTGAAAGCCCGGAAAAATTCAGCGAATTCCTGGAATGGGCCAACAGGCAGACTGCATTGTCAATAAATTCATCCGGGAATGTTTTCATGTACGGTATGATCTACTATGCAACGTATATATTCCTTTTCTTATCTGCGTTTGTTCTTTCTTTTTACAGTTTCATCTTCATTTTTTTATTTATTCCCTTTGTGATAGGCATAGTGAAGATGTACCGCAGGACAGTCATAAAATATCCTTCATTCATCATTATGTACCTCATCATGCCGTTCTTTTACCTTGCAAACCTGGTATCTGCCAGGATGATGGATTCAATAGAATGGCGCGGGCGCACCTACAGGCTTGATGATAAAACGTAATAATGCGATTAAGTATAACGAATCGCAATATTTTTAAGCGAAAAGATTCCATAAAAAATAGCGATTAGAATCTCACGGTCAGGGCAACAAAGAGGAGCGCTATTATTATGGAGACAAGGAATACGTATATATCCCACGTGAAGACTTTATAACCGTCCAGTGGAGGTATCGGAAGGAGATTGAAGAAACCGAACCAGAAATTCATGGTTGCCGTGTATATGAGTATCGCAGATACTATCCCGACAGGGACCAGTATTCCGGAGATATAAAGTATGAGTCCGACACCTATGTTGGTTGCAGGGCCAGCAAGGGCTGTCTTCCCTATTTCATCTTTCCTGTATATGCCGCCGATGTTGACTGCCCCCGGCGCCGCAAATATAAAACCGAATACAGATGTAAGTAGAGCGAGAAGTATCCCGAAGGGCCACATCTTAAAGTATGCTATTCCGCCGTATGAACGTGCGACATACCTGTGGGCAAGTTCATGAAGAAGGAAAGCCGTTACGGACACAAGGAATGCAAGAGCTATTACAAACAGGGCGCCGTAAGGAGACGAAAACCTCAGGGCTATGGCAAACGCTGCTGTAAGGGCAACCACTGCAACCAGTATGTCCTTCTTTTCATTTGAATAGGTGTTCCGGTACATGTTCAAGACTTGTCCTTTTCCATTAATGCCAAAGTGTTTAATATAGCCATCGCAGTCCTTATTCCTGTGCCCATATTTACTACAATCGATAAAGGATCAGCGTTTATGCCTTTCTTGATAGCCTCTTTTGCAAGATTTATGACGTTTTCGTCAGTTGTGGCGGCGATTACATTCAATGAGCTTTTAATATATATATAAAGATTTCTGGCGGTGACAGGATCAGGTTCGCGCATTACCCCGTAAATAGTGGATATTTTTATATCATCAATATTTTTTATCTTCCTGTGTTTAAAGGCATCCCTGATCACTGCGCCGGACAGGCTCTCCAGATCAGTTTCCACAACGTTCCCGTAATATTTTTTGCTTTCAAGGAAGGCAAACACATCGGGAACAAGATCGCCGGGAATGTCGATTTTCTTGGCAGCTTCAGATCTGTCCATAAGATATCCAGCCCTGTATTCAGCCTTCAGGAGCCGTGAAACATAATGGATAGTTTTATCCAGCCGATCATATTTCTGTATATCTTCATATATCCTCTCTTTCTCTTCCTTACCGATCATTGATCCATAGGAATCTGCAATGTTTCTTGCATTATCAAAATCCCGGGCATGAATATACGATCTTATAACATACTGGAGGCTTTCACCGTCAAATACCCTATTTTTCTTGAATGTCTTTATGATTTCATCATAATTTTTCATTTCATAGTCTATCCTGTAAATTCTTTTCAGGAATTCTCCCCTGCATCCTTCCTCATTGCATTTTTCGATGAAAGAAAATACGAGATCATGCGCTTCTGGGAATCTTCCTGTGCCTATTAGCATATCGATGAGTGCGATTGCTATATCCATATTTCCTGGCACGTTTTCGTGGAGGTTCCTTACTATCTTGATTGCTTCATCCGGTTTACCGAGTTCGAAAAGTTTCCTTGCGATCATCAGCCCCAGCTGCGGAAAACCTTCGGAATTGTAAAGATTCATTATTTCGTCCCGTATCCCGTCATTTTTCCAGGCGTTCTGGATCAGGTACTGAAATGTCTGTACATCCATCTTTTTTGTGTTTTTTATAATATTTTTTATTTTTTCGATATCCCCGCTCCTGAAATAAAATTTAATGCCGTATATGCCAGGATTATCGATATTTTTAAGGATGTCAGAGACCTCGTTATAGGCCCCGATCTCTATCAGGGAATCGATATATCCAGGAATGCTTTTGGGATCGCAACCATTTCGTATTGCATTTCTGTAGGCCTTTATGGCATCACCGTAAAGGTTCTTTTTGTAGTAGTAATCCCCGAGCTTTCTCAGGAGTTCCAGGTCTTTTATCCTCTCGATATTTGCTGAGAGGTAAGAATACGCATCCTCCTCTTTCCCGGCCTTTAGGAATATGTTGAAATAGGCTGTAATATCCTTTTCGCTCACCTTATCTTCAGGCAGTGAATGAATAGTTTCCAGTGATTCAGGATATTTTCCTGCCAGGAAGTAATAATCCCTCCTGAATCTTAAGGTATGTTCATTGGAAATACCGGATGAATCAAAAAATGAAACAGCTTTCTCCAGGAAGTCTTTATTCAGGGAATACTTCATTTCCAGATCGTCGAAGGGAATTTCATCCGGATCTATTGATGCCAGTTTTTTCACGTCGTCCATGGCGTCTTCCGGCGATACAAGCAGGTGAAGCCTCAGGAAGTCTATATTTGTCAGTATTTGCATAGCCTTTTCAACGCTTTTCTTTGCCTGGGATACTTTTCCCTCCATGAAGAAAAGATATGCATAGGTATAGTGGTAAAATGGATCGTCCGATGACTTATCCCAAATGGACTGCAGAATCTTCTCTGCCCTTTCATAGTTGCCGGTAGAGATATAGGAAATTGAAATAGGATAGAGAAAATCTGGAGCGTCAGCATCACTGTTCTGTGCCTGGCTGTGCATTATGGACGATACAGAATCGGAAATGGCATACACCGGGCCAAGGCAGGAAACAGAAATGGCAGCCCTGACCTTTTCAGTAAGGGTACGGTATTTTTCAATATAGTTCCATACCGATATCCATGCCAGTGAAAGTGAGCATTTTTCCACGGCATAATCCATTATATAGTCGGTTCCCTTTATTCTTTTTCCAATCAACCGGTCAATGATCACCATCAAATAGCTTTTTTCCGGATTCAACTTCATGAGGGTTTCAATTTGCGGGTCCCTTCTTACAGTGAAGAATACGGCATCAAGAAAAAACCCATCATCCATGATCCCTGGCCTCTGGCCGACGAACGCCACGGCCTTTTCAATCTCCTCCAGGTATATCAGTGAGGAGGCGTAAAAACCCGTAAAGTCATTTTTCACATCATCATTTTCACATTTTTCATAAGTTTCGATGAAGCCGGAATATTCAGCATTTTTATACTGAAAATTAAGTGTATATCTCAGGGCCTCACTGTCACCGGGATTGGCTGCCAGCAGTTTCTTGTACATTTCATGTTCAAGATCAAGATTTCCTGTAATTCCTGATAGTTTTGCAGCAGCTCGCATAACTTCGGGGTCATCAGGGAACCTTGAAATCGCCGCATTTATGTTTTTGACAGCTCCGTCAATGTCTCCGGCCTTTTCCACGATCTGCGACATACGGATGTAATCCTGCGCCCTGAGGTCTATACCCTTTATGGACGAGAAAGCATCCAGGAACAGATCGTATTTCCCGTATTCGTATGATATGTCTATGAGCCTGTAAAAAGCCTCCTTATCGCCCGGATAACTGTCAAGAATCTTCTTATATATGTTTATTGCCTTGATCCATTCGTCTTTCTTATAATATGCGAATCCCATCGATTCAAGAAGCGCATAGTTGAGCGGATCCCTGTTAAGGCCTTTCTCAGAAAAAATTATGGCATCATCGTACTGTTCGGCTTTTATGCAGGCCTTTGCAATTTCAACGGCATCTTTAACCTCCCTTATATCTTCAGGCTTAACATGGCTGATCGCGTATTTTAAGGATTCAATATCGTTCTGCCTCTCAGAAAGATCTATGAGATCCGTTATGTAATCAACGTATCTGTCAACAGTAATGATATCCTTCAAAAATTTTATCGCGTACTCATTTTTGCCTCCGTTTATGAAATTATCAATTATTTTCTTGTTTGTAGAAGCGTTTCTTTCCCGTTCTATGTAAGGAGAAAATATCCGCTCATCATATCTTCCGCATTCTGATACGAACACGCATGCGTTTTCATATTTTTCGATATAAATCGAGCTCTTTATCAGCATTTCTATTGCATTTTCGGATTCACAGAATGATCTATCAGATAATATTGTTATTGCGGCATCGCTGTAATCCCCATTTTTGAAGAAATTCAGGGCCTTCGCCTCTTTCAATGATTTATTTTCCGAATCTATGGTTTCGAGGATATGTATTACTTCTTCGTATACTCTGGAATCAGCTATATTCCTGAGCAGAGCAGATATATAAGGTCCGAGGTCCTTTGCATCGATCGCATCTCTCTCCGTTGAATTCAGCATGTTTATAAGATCTGATATCTTTGTCTCTTTTTTCGATGGATCGTTTTCGTTGACAATAGAGTTTATTTTTATTATTATACTTCTTGTGATTTTAGGATCGCTCATTCATTATCTTAATAACTTCATGTATTTTATTTATTGCCCGGACCAAAATTTAAGATTAATATAATATTCACGATTATTTCAGAAGGATCGATGTTATATACATTGTTCCGTAAAGCATCACCGCAACTATCCATACCATAAGTATAGAATGGTGGAGTCCGTGTACGATCTTCCCGCCATCGGACACTTTAAGGGATATTCCGCCGATGAAAGAATGGACAATGAGTATCATGACCAGAAAAATCTCTATCATGAATATTGAGGACGATGGCGGAGACAGAAAAATGCCTGTTATTCCTATTGATGAAACATTGAACTTTGAGAACATTCCGTCAATTATTTTGAGAATTCCATATGAAATTGCAAGTGAAAATGAAAGCCCTGCGGTCAACCCGTACATTATTCCGACGAATCCTGTTACGGAAGAATGCCTTCTCTTGCGCATTGATACAACTTTTTCAAAATTCCCGGATATGATCATGCCTGATTTGAGTGCATCGGCACCGAGATCGACTGTTTCCGCATACGTTTCTGAATATAT
>JAVRLS010000012.1:0-18961 GCA_031961205.1 Thermoplasmataceae archaeon
GGTATATCCGTTGGAGAGGCTTCTCCGTGATGCGCGCCTTGGCCTTATATGGACTGGCAGCAGCGAGGTCATGAAGCTCATAATACAGCACGAATTCGTAAAGGAGATCACAAAACCGGGCTATTTCGAAACCTTGAGGAACGTGGAGCAGGATTCGGTAGGCATGCATATGGAGGCTGAAAAGGTATTCGAATAATTATAGCCCCGGAATTTTTTTAGATCAATAATTAAAATTTCATATTTATAATAAGACTTATGTAGTTGATATCGATATACCGATTATGAAGATAGCAGTTGCAGTAACGAATGGCTCTGTGAGCGATCCGGGAGAATGCGATGAAGTATACATATACGAGAGCAGCGGAGATGGACTGGAATTGAAGGAAAAATTTGAGAATCCAGGTAAAAAAGCTCTGGCAGCACCGGGTGTTGTGATGATCAGAAGCGCTGTCGAGAGAGGTGCCGGCGCCATAATTCTTTCTGAAATTGGGAGGCCCGGAACAAACTACCTGAAGGGGAAGGCAAGGGTCTACCTTGCAGGCGGCATGACAGCCAAAGAAGCCGCAAAAAAGGTTATGGATGGAAGCATACCTGAAACAACTGAACCGACCCATGAGGGGCACTCTGGAAGCGGCCATGACGCCATGCACGAACACCACCATTCCAGTCAATGATGATCAAACAACCGGACAGGATAGGAATTATTTAAGATACAGGTTGTCCCGTCTCACGTAAAGGCGGATATCCTGTATTTCGGCGACCTTTTATCCATCATAAAAAGTCCCGTAATTTATCTTTTTATAGAATACTCATAAGGATACCTGTAATCTATTAAGAATTCATAAAGGAATCATTAAAATGACGCATGATAAGACTGATAACGAAATTTAGCGCCGCGGGAGAGATTCGAACTCTCGATCCACAAGGGAACCAGCTCTCAAGGCTGGCGCCGTACCGCTGGGCCACCGCGGCATAAATAAAAGATGAAATTTATCTTCTCAGCCTGCCGTTTGACCTGATCGATGGCCTGCTCTTGCTTGACCCTGTTCTTCCGGTCCTGAGGCCACGCACCTTGTAGCCCGCGGACGTAAGGCCCCTGAAAACACGCCCCGTGTTCTGCGGCTCTGCTATCCATGATATGCGCTGATCGTTAAAGATGGCTGGCTGATTCTTGTCAACAAGAATGACCTCATAATACTTGTAATACCCATCTTCGCCCACATAGTATGAATTCAGGACTTCGGTGTTCGGGTACTTGACGGCTGCCCTCTCCTCAGCTATGCTTTGAATGCTTTTCTTCCTTGTCAGATGGGAATATGCCATCCTTCTCGGGCGTCTTCCGCCCATGATCTTTTCCCTGTTGCTTCCGCCTCTCCTGACTCTTGATCTTGCAATTATGTAGCCTGTCTTTGCCCTGTATCCAAGGGCCCTTGCCCTGTCAAGCCTTGTGGGATGATCCAGGCGGACCACGGATAGACCGTGCCTCCATTCTACCATCCTGTTCTTCTGTATATCGTAAATTTCTGATTTTTTCAGACTTTTCCATTCTTCTCTTACTTCTTGAGCTGTACCAATGAACTCCATCAACTTCGCCTTAACTTACCCTTAATTCTTATCTCCTTATATAATCTTATCCACATCAGAGTATATTATGTCATTACTACAGGAATGCCTCTTCCTGTGGTGTTAGATCCAGCGTTTCAACCAGATCTTCACGGAATTTTTTTGAATTTTTGCCCATAAGCGCATAAAACCAGAGGTGATCCATGGCTTTCTCATAGCTGAGATGCGTTATTACGCCCACCTTATAGGACAGCGAGATCAGTGATCTCCTCTTCTCTTTTCCCCTTGACATGGCGGTTATGTAAGAGGGAAATCTGTATTTGAAATATCCCGACGGGGGCCTGTTTATATAATAAGATATGCCCGCAATTATTTCCATCGGGAACGGCATCAGGTCATAATGCCTCTTCCTCTTCATGCCCCATATAAGATGATCAGCATAAGAAAGCTGCTGGTAAGCCCCGGCGAGATCATCTGCATCGGCCACCTTATACGGGAGATTCTCATCTATCCAGTTAAGGTAGAATTCAGGGTCTATATCAGATCCATACATCGATGAAAGCGTGTCCTCATAGTTCCTTGAAAATGAATTGTTCACTATATAGTATATGCTCTCTGATGAATCACGGCTTCCCCTTGAATCAAGAGGGCGTGAAGATATCGCAGAAGATTCTGCATCGTTGATCACCGCCCTTATATCCGTGCCATCCTTGTCTATTATATTTTCAATATCAGAATCTGAAAGAGATAAACCCTCATTTCTGACTATTGATTTGACCCTATCAATGAGAAGCCTCCTGAACTCATAGTAATTTTTATCACGCCTTCTGTCAAATTGCTTGAATTCTATCTCTACCGAATTATTTATGATGTCCTTTGCATAATTCCTTTTCCTGAATTCGTAGTAATCATTCATTGTTATTATGATCGGGTTGCGGCTGTCACGCACTATCTTTGAGAGTTCATAAATGCCGCCGGTATCAGATCCCCTTTCGTATATATTGTCTGCTTCATCTATTAATATCAGCCTGCCTGGCCTTGAAAAATCAGATGCACCAATATCAGAATAGAGGGATGCTATCAGGGCTATACCCTTCATGCTGTCCCTGTTCCTCTGATCCGAGGCGTTCATCTCCGTTATTATCAGGCCCATTGATTTTGCAATCGCAAATGCAGCGCTGGTCTTGCCTATGCCCTGCTGACCATAAAGTATCAGCGCCTTCTTCACCGGCGTACCGTTCATCCACCCGCTTATCCAGTCAACGATCTGCTTCTTTATCTGCGGCGTTACTATGAGATCGTCTATGGAAGCCGGCCTGTACTTATCAACCCATGGCATTTAAGATACCTTTGAACCGGGTTCCACATCCCCATCAACGGTGAGAAGTTTAACGCTGTCTTCCCTATCCACAGCAAGAAGCATGCCCTGGCTTTCAAGCCCCATGAATTTTGCCGGTTTCAGGTTGTTCACCACTATGACGGTTTTGCCAACCATGTCTGAGGGATTATAGTATTTGGCTATTCCCGATATAATCTGTTTTTTCTCCTCTCCGAGGTCAACAATCAGCTTCAGGAGGCCCCGTGATTTCTCAACTTTTTCACAGGATATAACTTTACCTGCTCTCAGGTCCACCTGCCTGAAATAATTTATATCCACTTCCATGTGAACGTTAATGACAGGAATTTCTTAATCTTTTTGATTCGCATGTCTTTCCGTTCCAGAAATCTTCCTATATTCTTAAATGCCGGTCCTTAAATCATGTACATGAAAGATAGTGTTAATAATGAATAAAATATTTAGAAATATGTCCATGCCAGTGGTTCTAACAGCTGCGGGATCAGACAGCGGAGGCGGGGCCGGAATACAGGCCGACCTGAAGACATTCATGGCTATGTCCGTCTTCGGCACATCGGTGATAGTTGCGATCACTGCCCAGAATTCATACGAGGTCCGGGATATATTTCCGGTTAGTATTGAATCCATAAGGAGCCAGTTCGATGCGGTGCTCGGGGATATGAAAGTCTCGGCGGCTAAAACCGGAATGCTGTTCTCTGCAGAAATAATCAGGGCTGTTGCCGAAAAGTTCGATGAATACGGTGTCGGGAATATAATAGTCGACCCCGTTATGGTATCAAAGAGCAATGCAAGGCTGCTCAGGGAAGATGCTATCCAGACGCTGATCGACACACTTCTTCCGGTATCATATGCCGTAACTCCAAACATTCCTGAAGCTGAAATCCTATCCGGAATCAAAATAAAGGGCCCGGATGATGTTGAAGAAGCCGCTAAAAGAATATACGAGATCACAGGATCCATGCCTCTTATAAAGGGAGGGCACCTTGAGGGCGAACCTGTTGATACATTTTATGACGGATCTAATTACTTCAAGTTCCAGGGAAAGCGTATAAACACAAAAAATACCCACGGTACAGGCGACACCCTGTCATCGGCGATGGTGTCGTACCTGGCAAAAGGCATTCCGCTGAAAGAATCAATAGGTAAAGCAAAGGAATACGTGGAAGGTGCGATAACGTATTCATTTCCAACAGGCCGTGGCTACGGATCGCTCTGCCATTCATGGGAATTTTCAAAGTGCTAAAGGCGATTCTGCCGCTATTATTCAGGGCAATGCCATAATTCCAGTGATATGCTTGAGCAAATGAAAATGTTGCCTGATCTCTCCTTTTTTAATGCCTTTAATACGCAATATCCTTCGATCGTTCCATGATCATGAAAAATTTTTACCTATCGATCGACATAACAAGCACGGTACCATGATAACACCGGCGATCATGAAATCCCCGGGATTTCTTTAAATTTTCCATGTTTTGCCAAATCGTTATAGCGCTTTATACTTTTATCATTAACAGGAATGAAAAAATCCATATCATAAAATGTTCTGATCCTGTTATGAACGATCCTGGAAAAATTACAAGATCTTTCTTCAACGAGCACATACTGAACCATACCGGCCATAAGAGCGATAGGGTTATTGTACCTCCAAAGAATGGTGTTGATGTTGGCGTCATATCGGACGGCAACAGGGTTCTCGGGATCACTACAGATCCTTTCTTTCTGGATCCGGTTTACGGCTGGGAAGATGCTTCCTGGTTCGCTTTCCATATTATAGCATCGGATCTCCTGACATCGGGAATACTCCCTGAATTCATGACCGTAGATCTCAACCTTCCGCTGGAGATAACGGACGAAGAAATAGGCAGGATGTGGACGGTCATAGATTCCGAGGCGAGAAACCTTGGAACTTCCATAATAACCGGCCACACAGCAAGGTATGCGAACACTGCGTACCCGATGGTCGGAGGCGCTACAATGTTTGGTTTTGCTGATCCTGATAGGTATGTTACAACGGAGATGGCAAGGCCAGGTGACGCCGTGATAGTTACGAAAAGCGCAGCGCTTGAGGCAACTGCCCTGATCTCAAGGATATTCCCTGAAACTGTTTCAAATACGATTGGATCGGAGGAATATGGCAAATGCCTGTCGCTTTTCAGAAAGATGAGCACAGTTGGCGAATCGATGGCAGCAATAAGGTACGGGCTTCGATCTGCAGGGATAACATCCATGCATGACGCCACCGAAGGGGGGATACTTGGAGCTCTCTATGAAATCGCTGAAGCATCAGGAAACGGCATTCACGTTTATGGAGACAGGATACCGGTGTATGATGAGATAAGGGATGTCTGCGGGATATTTGGCATGGATCCGTACAGATCGATAAGCGAGGGGACACTGGCGGTAACCGTTAATCATGAGAATTCCGAAGATTTCCTGAAATACCTTCAAAGGAACGGTATAGATGCAGAAAATGTGGGTTTCATCAGGGAACGCTCATATGGAAAGAAAGTTGAATGGAATGGAAAGATAGGTGATCTTGGCGAGCCGGGAAAAGATCCGTTCTGGAAGGCTGTATCAAGCGGGATCGAAAAAAAACTGAGGTGATGGCAGATCATGATTCTAAGGGGGCTTTACCTTGTAACGCCTGATTATTATGGAAACGGCTTCTTTGAAGTTATCAGGAGTGCAATTTCAGGCGGGGTTGATATCATTCAGTACCGCGACAAGACGAACAGCGCAGCGGTCAGGGAAGATGTTGCGAACAGGATAAGGGATATTTCGAAGGAAGCAGGTATTCCTTATTTTGTGGATGATGATCCGGTACTCGCAAAAAATGCCGGATCCGATGGAGTGCATGTAGGGAAAGATGACCCGGCCATCAGTTCTGTTCGAAAAATTTTCAGCGGGATGATCGGGGTATCCACGTACGGCAACCCTGAACTCGCTGAAATAGCCCAGAAGGAGGGCGCCAGTTATGTTGCGTTCGGATCATTCTTCAGGACTGAAAGCAAGAAGGATGCGGGTATTTATGATATGGCGGTGCTGAATGGCATAAAGGAAAAAATAAGAATCTCAGTATTCGTGATAGGCGGGATAAATGAGGGGAACATACATCTCTTCGATCCGTACGACATAGATGGCTTTGCCGTGATCTCCGCAATATTTTCCGCAAAGGATCCTGAAAAGGCTGCAAGGGATCTGAAGCACGAGATCGAAGATCGGCCCATGCACTGAGATCGCCTGATGGTAAAATGATAATATTCATATATTTATTCCTGCAACGCCTGAAAACTTTTATACGGACTTTAAAATAGAGTAATGATGATTCCTGAACTTGACCAGATCAACCAGCTCATTGTTCTTCTGAACATCTACGAGGGCCGCAAGAAGCCATCCGAGATTTCCCGGGAGATTGGAATTACGCTCCAGGGCGTAATTTACCATATGAAGAATCTGAAGGGCAGAGGGTTCATTGATAACGGGAATTCCATAACGAAGGAAGGGTTCCAGTTCCTGTATTCCGGCCTTTCCAGCATAAGGGAATTTGTATCTTCCAGCCTTAAGAGTCTTGACAGCGTGATGTCATGGGAAGCCATAGCCGAGGAGGATGTTGAGGCGGGCGAGAAGGTATTTCTGTATATGAAGGACGGCTATCTTTATGCCTCAAGATCCGGATCCGGGGCAACCGGAAAGATAACGGTGCCTGCCATGAAAAATTCCGTGACCGGCGTGAGCGGCCTGGATGGAATCATAAACCTGAGGATCGGGTCGCTCGAGATCGCGGTCCTTCCGCCCCCAGATAGATTAAACAGCGAAATATTAGGAAGGGTTAAGGATCTTGTAAAGATGAGAAGCGGATACGTTATAAGTATCATGGGCGAGGAATCGCTTCATGCCGCAAAGATTCTCAAACTGTCACCACGTATAGAGTTCTCTCCGGTCAGCGCTTCGTTCGAGGCATGCATCCGTGGCCTGGATACGCTTCTGATAGCCTCCGCCGAACGATTCCATTATTCACTTGAAGAGATCTCCAGCATGGAGGCAAAATACGGGCAGGTAAAAGTACACATAACGGATTTCAGCTGATTTTTTTTATTTAGAACTATAAAATATATTATTATATAAATATAAATATGAATATACTTATAACCCGTTTGGAAAGCACAATTATATAACTATACATAGATTATTCTCATAACGGGCGATCCAGTAAAATATTTAAATACAACATATTAATTAAGATGCCGTTAGTCTGGGGTGAAATTAAAATGGAGGACGATGAAAGTGGGAGTAGGCATTCACATAATAGCAGATTTTTATGGAGTCGATTCAGATCTGATAGCTACTACAGAGCGTATGTCACCTATCATAGAGGCCGCTGTAGAATATGGCCGGCTTACTAAGATATCTTCTGATTACTATCAGTTCAGGCCAAGGGGCGCGAGCGGGGTTGTTCTCCTTGCAGAATCGCATCTCTCTTTCCACACATGGCCGGAATACGGCCTTGTAACGCTGGACGTTTACACATGTGGAGATCCTACGACAGCGGAAGATGCTTTTTCTTTCCTTGTTGATAAGCTTAAGCCGAAATCTGTGATGACGAAAAAGATAACAAGAGGGGAACTGGTTAACGAGAACGCACCCGAAAACGTTGAAGAGATTTCGCTATAGGAATTACATTTTTTTATTTATATTTATAATTCTTTTATTGTTTTATGTTACGGGCAGGAATTCGCTTGATGCCGTTATTTCGTTTCCTTTTTCCATAATATTCCTTGTTCTTGCAAGCGATGCGTTTCTCGACCAGATGGTTGCAATTTCAGCCAGATTCGATATATCCGAAAGATTTACCGGAACAGTGATCGTTTCGCTCATATCAGTTGTAGACGAAATAGCCGTAGCCTCCTTTTCAGTCATATCCAGGCATCCAGTGATAGGGTACGGCGCTATAGAGGGATCGACGGTCATTACGATCTTCGCTTTCATCCTTATCATACCGGCCTTTTCCACCATCTACATAAAGAGATACAGGAAAGACGGCTTTTTTGTGCTCATAGCTTCTTTCGTTATATTAGCGTACTATTTTGCCTTTCACACCATACCCTGGTATGCCGGATTTCCTCTGATTATAGTATTCGTGGCCTATATGTTCGTCACAGGTACTTCACAGGGCCGGCAGGACATGGACATCGAACGTAAAGGTATCGCACCGGCCATAGCGGTGTTATCATTTCTCGTGATATTCCTTTCCTCCGACGTGCTTGTCAAAGACACAATTTTTATATCATCTTACCTGCATGTGCCGGTAGTTTACGTAAGCTTATATGCAGTTGGCTTTTCATCATCGATACCGGAGATTGTCATGATACTTTCTTCCCTTTCGAAAAAATCATATGAAATATCATGGGGTACGCTCACCGGGAGCTCAATTTACAAACTTGGCCTGATAATGGGACTTCTTATGATGGGGGGCGGTATTTCACTTTCCGGATCACTCTACCCTGCCATCGCAATGGTTGCCTTCAGCCTGATCTTCATCATGTACACATATGCAAAAATAAACAGAAGATTGATCTTCATACCGGTAATCTCGGCATCGGTCATAATGCTGGCCGCTTTTCTTATCTAAAATACCGGTTGATGTACCTATACCTTTGTTCCCCAGAATGGATTCTCCAGCCTTTTTATCTTTATGATCTCCTCAAGCGTACTCATCGTGCCCTCATCTAACGCGTTCTTCTTCAGATCCTTGACCACGTTTTCCGGTATATCTACATAAAGTGTATCGCCGGCAAATATCTGCCTGTTTAGCGTTACGTTGTCGATTGCAACTGCCACCTCTGCCGGCGCATTTATATAACGGACGCTAACCTCCTCCTGCCTTATGCTTTTCACTACACCGGCATACTTTCCATCGATCCTGATCAGGGTGTCACCAACCTTAAGCTGGCCGGTCTCAAGCTTTATACCCACTATAACAGGCTTAGATGCCCTGAATATGTATTCAGGCATGATCTTCATCCTTGACGGTACCGGCATCTGCAGCTTCCTTTTCTCTGTTATTTCTAACTTCTTTTTCTCAACCCATTTTTCTGAATCTTCAATGATCTTGTAAATTATATCGCCTGTTATTACATCAACGTCAGTGCTTCCAAGGAGATCTCTGGCTTCAGGCAGGATTCCAACGTTGAAGCCAACTATAAGTTTTTCAAATGGATCAGTGAGCGTTAATGCATCCGTTATGTCTCTCTTTGTTATATCGCCAACCTCGGCTGCCCTTATGGGTATTCCAGCCTTGGAAAGCTCATATGCAATCGCCTCAAGGGATCCTATAGCCTCTGCCTTCAGGTATATTCCCTTCTCGCTGAGCTTTATGTCAACTTTCGTTTCCTCTTCGATCTCCCTGAATGCCTTATCAGGATCTCCGTCTGTGGAAATCAGCGGCGAACCCGAAAGGACATCAAGTTTGTCGCTTATCAGGACCCTGATACCTTCTGCTGCGGATACTTCCTGGATCTCTTTCAGTGTCCTCTTTCCGCGCCCGGTATTAACAAATATTGCCTTTACCCTTGTTAAGGCAGGACCGGAACGCGTATTGAGGGCAACCATATCGCCCGACTTCATCGTCCCCTGATAGAGGACTGCATCAAGTATTATACCGGCAGATTCTTCCCTTCTGACCTCAATAATAGTCGCACGCCCATTCGTTTCCCTGTATGTTATATCGTCCTCAAGGAATCTCTGGGCCAGCCCTGCGATCACCATGAGTATCTCCGGGACCCCGATATTTTTCTTTGCGCTCACCGGCACTATGGCAACATTCTTTGTGAAGTCCGATATCCTGTCAAAGCGCTCACCGCTGAGCCCGTATTCGTAAAGGCGGTTTACAACATCATACACCCTTTTGTCAAGTTCGATCCTGTACTCTTCGCGCTGCTTTTTGAAAAATTCTGTGAAAAGATGCGTCCTGACCTCTGTATAGAAGGGAATCAGATCTATTTTGTTTGCGGCAATTATAAAAGGCGTTTTGAATCTCTTCAGTATGTCAATGGATTCCACAGTCTGCGGCATTATCCCTTCGTTTATATCTATGACAAGTATGGCAATGTCTGCAAGTGCGCCACCCCTTGCCCTCATGTTTGAAAATGCAACATGCCCCGGGGTATCTATGAAGAGCAGACCGGGTATTGAAAGCTCCCTCCCCTTAAGAAGGTTTTCGGTTTCCCTGTAAACCCTAGCTATGTCGATAGTTGTTGCGGCAATCCTCTGCGTGATGCCACCTGGCTCCTTGCTTGCCAGCGATGTCCCGCGTATATCATCAAGCAGCGTCGTTTTCCCATGATCAACATGGCCAAGGACACAGACTATTGGCTGCCTGAATTTTTTATTCTTTACATCAACTGATTTTTTGGCTTCCATGATCCTATTCGACTATTTCACTGTCATTGAAGAATATTGGCATTTCGTGCCCGTAGGATTCAGCTGAATCCGAAGCATGAATCACATTTTCCTCAATACTTATGGAATAGTCCCCCCGTATGGTTCCAGGAGAAGCTTTAGAGCCGTCTGTTGAACCGCACATGATCCTTGTTACCTCAACTGCATGGTTCCCCTCAAGTATCATTGCAACTATAGGCCCTGATGTGATATATTTAACGAGATCGTTATAGAAAGGTTTTCCCATGTGAACAGCATAATGGCGTTCAGCCTGTTCTTTGGTCATCTTCATGTATTTCATGGCAACTATGATCATTCCCTTGTCTTCAAAACGCTTGATAACGGATCCGATTATATGCCTCCGGACGCCGTCTGGCTTTATAAGGACCAGAGTTCTCTCAGCGCCGCTCATGCTTTCGTCCTCATCTTCTTGATCTCGTGATACTGGTTTGTCCATCTCACATATCTGGGCGATCGGCCAAGGCCTATCATGTTCTTTTTGCACTTGTTGCTGCAAAAATGAAGAATTGAACCGTCCTTCTTAACGTACATTACACCGGTTCCGGGTTCTATTGTTTTTCCGCAGAAACTGCAAGTTTTAACCGTCTTCATCACCTTATGGATAATTTCTTAGCTTCCCTGGCTGTTTCCATGAGCATCAGGATGTCACCGACCCTTACAGGCCCGAGTACATTTCTGGCTATGATTCTTCCCTGGTCCCTGCCGGAAAGTATCCTTACCTTCACGGTTGTGGCCTCGCCTGTCATGCCCGTCCTGCCCATCAATTCAACAACTTCTGCGGGTGTAGCCTCTGATGGCATCTAAATCACCTTACTTTTTCAGCTTCTCCAGCGATGAAATTATGGATTTATACATTTCCTCGTTCTTTCCATAATCAACGATAGATATTGAAGCTGCAGATGCAATGCCAACCTTTGAGCCTAGATCGCTTCTCTTCTTTACATACACATATGGCACTTTCTTGTCATCACAGAGCGTTGGCAGATAGTAAACAACCTCGGGCGGATTCACATCCTCCGCTATGACAACAAGTTTGCTTTCTCCGCGCTCTATTGACTTTATAACTTCATTTGTGCCCTTCTTAATCTTACCCATCCTGAATGAGTTTTCTACCAGATCCAGTGCCTTTTGCGAAACATCTTCGGGAGTTTCGAATTTCACGTAGCTTTTTTCCATATTATATTGCCTCCTTCATTTTTAAAGGACGATGGAATGTTATTCCTTCCCGCCTTTTATCCTTTACCCTTATAGCAAACATATATTATTGCGTTTTGGTGATCAGTTGATAGCATCTACACATTTGAAAGGCACTGCAACTCAAAAGAATCGCCAGCCCGTAAATGCCGCAGCTAAAGGGCGGGAACGCAACTTTCCAAAGCTCACGCAATATTGCCATGCATGATATTAATGTTTCTGATTCTTACCCGGTTACGATTTGATCTGCGTTTGAAAAATGAATCCAGAAAAATCCGGTTTTGCGGCAATAATTATTAAGATGATAATAATCACCGGCAATTTCACAGCTTTCGCATTTCTGCATCTTGAAACCGACGGACGAAAACGATGGAATGTATACTGGCAGGGCCCCGTATCCGTCTGGTTACCGTGAAACTAATATACATTGTTTCTATAGAAGATTTCTAAATGTACAGTTACGGTTTTAGAGGACTCGACAGAAGGGTTGTTTTTCTGGCGCTTTCAAGGTTTATAAGGGCAACGGGGAGGGTATCCACCTTCATATTTCTGCCACTTATACTAATAGATATGTACGGCCTTTCTTTCATCCTGTCGGGACTGATACTCGGATCATCCGCGATAGTCATGGCCTTCGTGCAGTACTATTCAGGAAAGTGGACGGACAGAATCGGCCGGAGGTTCTTTCTGATAGTGATCCCGGTACCTGCCGCCGTGTTCTATCTGATCATGTTTTTTTCCGTCTACGATAAGGTAAGCGTTGTCTATCTCCTGGCCGCATGGTACGGGACAATAATCATGAATTCGCTGCAATACCCGGCAATAGAGGCATCAATAGCGGATATAACAAAAACTTCTGAAAGGCTGTCAGGTTTCACGCTTGTCCGGATAATGGCAAATATGGGTGCGGCAATAGGCCCCCTTATAGGCGGTTTCATTTCCTATTATAATTTCGCATACATTTTTCTTATAGCTTCCCTGCTTACAGTTGTAGAGGTATTCGTCCTGTTCTATAATGTCAGGGAAACCTATTTTCCACCAATGAAAACTCCGGAAAAGGTGCAGATAAATATTTTCCGTGCGGACAGGTTCTTCTTCCTGTTCACGCTGGTCGGAATAGTCCTTGGCTTCGCCCTCAGGCAGGACGGGCCCACCCTGACCGTTTATGCTTTTGATCTTAAGAACCTGCCAATAATAGACATAGGCTATATATATTCCGTCAACGGCCTCATGGTTATAGCTCTGCAGATGCCCATATTGAGGGCTATGTCATCGCATGGAAACCCGGTCTTCTGGAGGGGAATAGGCACACTGTTCTACGCGGCAGGATTCAGCGTGCTTGGATTCATGAACTCCTTTGCGTTCATTCTCCTGGCAATGTTCATTTTCACCATTGGAGAAGACTTCATGGCACCGACAACCCAGACAATAATAACCACCCTGGCTCCTGTAGACAAAAAGGGTACGTATATAGGATCGTATAACCTTCTCACAAGTTCCGGGCGTTTTTTCGGAACGTTCATCGGCCTATACCTCCTGTACATATTCAGGTACATTTCTGGAACATTCTGGATTTATATAGCAGTCATTACAGTAGTTATATCGTTCCTTTATGTCATAATGGGAAATTCCTTTGTGAGGCGCATATCCATCAACAAAAGCGAAAGTTTGGGAAAAGCTTAATAATCACTATTTGATTGATTTAATATGAGATTAATAATAAAAGAATTTAAGGATGGAAAGGAAATTCCACTGAAATTTACCTGTGATGGAAAGGATGAAACTCCTGAGATCGAAGTGAAAGATACCCCCGAAAATGCTGCTTCCCTCGCGCTAATTGTCGATGATCCTGATGCCCCTTCAGGCCTTTTCACCCACTGGATGATCTATGATCTCGATAAGGATACAAAGAAGATAGACGGAAAAACGGGAGGCCTTCCGGGGATCCTGCAGGGAGTGAACGATTTCGGGAACAGGGGTTACGGCGGCCCTTGCCCGCCACCCGGAAAGGCACACCATTATTATTTCACAATTTACGCACTCAACACAAAAATAGGGAAGGCCTCCCTTAAGCGGAAGGAACTGGACAGGGAAATAAACGGGCATGTGATCGAAAAGGCTACATACCTTGGAACATATAAGAGAAACAAGAATTGAAGGATGGAAAACATGCGGATGAATGACAGTCGCCTTAAGGTTGTTCTGATAGCGGTTTCGGCTATCTTCCTGATATCGGCGCTGTCAGGATCCGTGCAGGCACAGCAGAAAAATGTTGTGGTGATCAATCTTGATGAGGAAATCGATGCCGGATCGTCCAACATGATCGTTACAACGCTGAACGGTTTGAGCAGTTCAACAACGGCGGCTGTTGTTATATCCATGAACACTCCCGGAGGTATCCTGGAGAACATGCTTCAGATGGTTTCAGCCATAAGCAGTGCAGAATCAAGGGGCATAGTGGTATATACCTACATACCTGTGGACGGCATGGGCGCATCTGCAGGATCCTATGTGGCAATGGCCACACAGGGCATATACATGGGTAATGGATCATACATAGGGCCATCAACGCCAATAGTTGAAGGCGGAACGGCCCTTCAGCAACAGCACACAACATCGGCAATGGAGGAGCTCATGGTCAGTATGGCGTCACAGTACGGGCGGAATACCACAGCAGCTTTTTCGATGGTCAGCAACAATACGGCGTATACGGACGGACAGGCTTACAGTATAGGGCTTGTGGAGGGTATATACAGTTCGCTTTCCTCCATGCTTTCAGCAAAGAATCTCAGCGGATATCCAGTGGTAAATGTGTATCCGTCAACATACGATAATTTTTTAAGTTTTTTGAGCAATCCCTACGTGGACGGAATTCTAATAATACTTGGTTTTGTAGCAATAATGCTTGATTTTATTCACGGTACGGTTGTTCTTTCTATAACAGGTGCTACTATGTTGGTTTTAGGTTTTCTCGGGGCGCAGCTTATCTCGGCTTCAATAGTCGGGATAATTCTGCTTTTAATGGGTGCGGTTCTTATTCTTCTTGAAGCAAAAACGGGCCATGGGTTCTCCCTCCTGGCAGGGGTGGCCATCGGGCTTGTGGGCACATTTATGCTCGCATCGCCATATGGTTCGTCCAATCCAGGCTATTCTCCTTCCCCTTTCACTACATTTGACCTGCTCACCACCATACTCATACTGATAGTGGTTGGTTTTCTGGTCTTTTACATAAGAAGGATACTGAAAACGCTGAAATACCACCGGATGAAGAACAGCGGGGCTGAGGCCCTTATATCCCGCGAGGCCACTGTTATGGCAGACCTGAATCCGCGTGGATGGGTATCGGTTGATGGAATAGAATGGCAGGGCGAAAGTGAAAACGGTTCATGGATAAAGAAAGGGGAAAAGGTTACAGTGGTTGGAAGGAATGATCTCGTGCTGATAGTAAAAAAAGAGGAGAAAGATAAGGATATAAAATTAAAATAATGCATCAATAAAATTAAAAAAATTTTTATGGTTAAACGATTGGTTAAAAGTTTATGAGTTATGAAATGATACGGGATAAAATGATTTGCGTAATCTGTGGAAAAAATCAGGCAGTCGATCATGGCATGTGCGAGGAATGCATCAAGGAGAACATAAAGGTTGAAGCTATAAGCCAGGTTAACCTTGCTTTCTGCCCCAAGTGCGGATCAATACGCATAGGGAAGAAATGGTACAAGAATGATTATGCTGGAAGGCTTATGCCCGTTCTGATGGATGAGCTCAAGTGCACTGACAGGGATGCCGTTTTAACCGGCAACCCTAAAAGCATTGTCATGAATGATCAGGACAAAACAATAAGTTTTGAAATATCAATCGACAGAAAATATATAGATTCTATGAATGAAAAGATTTCAGTCCCGTATTCTGTCAGTTATATAAGCTGCCCCACATGCAATAAATTCACAGGATCTTATTATGAAGCCGTGATACAGTTGAGAACAGTGAGTACGGAGTATGATGATTCTCTCAATAATGTTCTTGATTCAATAGGTAACATAATGGAGAAGAGGAAAAGAATAGACGCAGCCTCATTCATATCCAAGGTCGAAAAAAAGGCAGAGGGGATAGATATATACCTGGGGAAGAAAAACGATGGCGATATGTTATCCTCATTTGTTATGGATCACTTTTTCTCGAACATAATAGTTACAAAGACACTGGCTGGTGTAAAGGATGGCAGAAAATTCTACAGGTATACATACAGCCTGAGGATACTTGATGCGGGGGAAGGATCACTCGTATCAGTGGATCACAAAAACTACATACTGACAGCTGTAAGGAACAAGCATATTGACGTCATAGATGTGGATACGGAGAGAAAGATAAGAATCAACAGGAATACGTTCTTCATGAAGGATGGCAGGATAGTAACCAAAGAACCGCAAATGAGAAAATTTATCGTCATATCAAGATCCGGCGATGAAAGCCAGCTTATGGATGTCCAGAATTTCAGGATCATAACGATAAGGGGAAAGCCTGAAGGGGATGAAGTCAATCTCTTCACGTATAAGGGGAAATACTTTTTATGAATGGCAAAGTGACGAAATTTAATTAATTGCGAACGATGACAGGGCATGCGTATTCTTGCTGAATGGGATAATCTGACGGATGTTCTTGTGCACCGGCCCGGAATTGAAATTGAATATGGTATGCTTGCCCCGAAATCTTTTCTTTATGAGAGGGCTTTCAACGTTGAAAAAGCCATTGAGGAGCACGTACTTCTGGAGAATCTTCTGAAGGAAAATGGAGTTAATCTGAGGCTTCTAGAGGATGTTGTGGTTTCAAAGGCAAGGGAATCCGGGGAGTTCAGGGCAGATCTGGAGAATTATGTGAGGGATATCGTACATTTCTACGGGAAAATGGATGATGTCAGGGAAGCGTCCGAAACGCTTTCAAAAAACCTCGGGATAATAGATGAGCGGACGCTGTTTCATTATATGACGCTTGAACCTTCCATTGACCTTAAGAAGGATTATGAAAACATGGAAAATTACCCGACAGTTTATTCAAACATACCCCTTGCAAATTTGTATTTTATGAGAGACCAGCAGGCGGTTGGATCCGGCGGGGTTATAATCGGAAACATGAAACGCGAGCAGAGAAGCCGCGAAACGCAAATAACCAATTTCGTCTTCTCAAAAATATTCAATGAAAAAAAGATATACAGAACGTCAAATAATGGGCATTTCGAGGGTGGAGATTTCATGCCGGCCGGAAGTTTTTGCCTTATAGGAACGGGGTCCCGCACCGACATAAATGGTGCATTCGAAGCCATGAATTCCGGCATGATCGATTATGACAGGATTGGCATTGTAACAAATCCGTCCTATGATTTCTCGGCAAGCGATAAAATGGTTAACATGCACCTGGATACATATTTCAACATTGCCGGGGACGGCTTATGCGTAACATCAGTGTATCTAGCAAAGAAAGCCGCGGTTTCAATCTATGGAAAAAATGAGAAAAACCAGTATGTGAAGGAGAGCGAGAGCAACCTCTACGATTTCATGAAATCACAGGATTTTGAAATAATTGATCTTTCAATCCCGGAGCAACAGAGTTACGCTTCAAATTTTCTAACACTGAAGGACAGGAAGATCATTTCTGTAAACGTTAATGAGGTTATAAAGCGTCTTTTAAAAAATCACGCGTTCAACGGTGAAGTTGAGGCCATAATCAGCAAAGAGTACAGTAAACTTGCAGGCAACGTCTTTCCCGCAAGGAAAGATGTGAGGGATCATGGAATCGATTTTGTAAGCGCGGAGCTTATAGAGCTTACCGGTGGTTATGGTGGGGCCCATTGCATGACGGCGGCTCTGAATAGATCGTGAGGATATTTATCACTTATATTTATGTATAAA
Source organism: Thermoplasmataceae archaeon (assembly GCA_031961205.1). Taxonomy (GTDB): domain Archaea; phylum Thermoplasmatota; class Thermoplasmata; order Thermoplasmatales; family Thermoplasmataceae; genus JAVRLS01. The sequence goes on from JAVRLS010000012.1 coordinate 17,479, forward strand.
TAATTATATTAAAACACTTATTTCATTATTTGCGTATCCTGTCAATAACATAAATCCCGTTCAGTTCATCAGATACAATAAAAGAAACGCTTATGAAATGTAAAGCCGTGATTCAATGAAACGCCATGAAAATAATAAACCCTGGAAATAAAAAGAACCGTATCCGGTATTATAGAAAATAACCACAAAAAATAAAAGTTTCCGGAGAATCGCACTTAAATGCCATTGAAATCCCTGTTTTCAGCAATTTTCGGAAATAAATGTATTATAAACTGTTTTAGGTTAAAGTCTTGAAACGCATCTATTATCGAAAATTAAACCTGTCGCAGTATGCCGGGATCGGGGATCGAACCCGAGACCTCCGGATTTCTCAGTTATTCTTATGAGTCCGGCGCTCCTCCAGCTGAGCCACCCCGGCACTATGCTATTTCAACCGTATTTTCATTCGCAGGTGTTTCTGCAGTTTCCTGCCCTGAAAACACCAGCGCAGATTTTCTCACTTCTATTTTCCTGAGCGGATATGTATCCTTGGTAATATTAACCATATCTGTGTAAATATCATCACCAATAATATACCTTACAAAATCTGAATATGCACTTTCCGCAGCCCTGTTTACTACAAAGTCCGAAAGAATCTTCCTTATTTCTGTTTTCTTTGTATTTGTAAGCTTATTGTCACTTACAATGACAAGCTTCACAGTAATAGTGAAATTATCCCTTGTCTTTACATCCTTTATTATATCTATGCGCTCTTTTCTTCTTCTTATCATTCTTCTGATATAATCGTCACCTATATAGTGACCTGTAAAGATAGTCCTGCATCTTGTCCCCTCACAGGAAACTATTTTAAAAATTGCTTTTTCGTTTGATTTTTTAAAATTCCCGGTTAAATCGGATATTGGAACCTCAATAACACGGTTTACCATTGACTGAGGATCTTCACCGAGCGCCACAGATATTTCTTTTGATCCGAGGTATGGTGGAGCCTCAACGGTATACCAGACCTTTTCCTTCCACTTTTCTTTTCCCTTTTTTTGTGCCTTTTCACCAGCCATCTAATCCCTCACATACATTTAACGTGAATAGCAGGTAATTCCAATGTGAAATTAAACCTTTCGTATTTTTCGTTGGCTTTTCTTTCGAAAAGTATTTCCGATAGGTATAGTTGTAATTTATAATTTTTGCTTTAAGGGCGTTTTTGATTTTTTGACGGCGGCAATCATATATTTACGATAAAGCTTTCCCGGATATTTTCTAAGTAAAAAAGAAAAAAATCATATTTTTCAACATTGTTAAAATCTTAAATGGACTTTATTTCCACTGGGTAAGAATCCTTTCCCTGTCAAAGGTCTTAACACTGATAAAATATGTAATAATGGCAGCCACAAGAAGCGCAACCGCTATAATCAGGATATTTGACGTATCGCTGAGATTGATTAGCCCGATCTCACCCGTAACGTATATCACCAGGAAAGGTACCAGA
>JAVRLS010000013.1:0-18573 GCA_031961205.1 Thermoplasmataceae archaeon
TCTGGGCATATTTCGATTTTGTCATGAATGAAATTTTCTCTTATACGTAAAGATAAGTGATTTAAGCCCTATTAAATTGAATGCGATCTTTAGATATATTTTTCATGCAGGGCATATAGCGCAAAAAGTACCGGAAACAAATTCCATTTCTGCAAGATAGCTGTCTAAAATTTCTAGAAGTTCAAAAGTAAATCATGATAAGGCTATTTTTTTCTCCTTCTATCCAGAGTGTTAAACACTACTATTTCAAAGATGACAAAGAAAAGCAGTAGAATCAGGAACGATATAATCCCGGAAAAAATTGTATGCACAAAATAATGAATTAAAGAAGAAAAACTCGGATAGGCTGTTATAAGTGCTATAAGAAAGAGAAAGGAGGTTGTGAGTTTTTCCACATAATTTCTCTTAATGGCAATCTCCCTCGAAGATCTGGCATCCAGTATTGTTATCTGTGCATCTATCCTTTCTTTCATTTCCCTTAAATTGCTTGTTTTGATCATCTTATCGAGTATAATGCTGTTCCTTCTTGGAAGGGAGGGATCAAGAATATCATCAGCTTTCACCATGGCTGTCGCGGCATCGTTCTTTATGTTCTGTAAATCCACTTCGTTAAGCTGGTTTTTTTCGCTATCTATTATTTCACTCAGCATTTCCCTCTTTGTATAAAGCATCAACCATGCGTGCTGAAGCCTTCTTTCCAGGGAAATGTAGTCAGATATATCGATCTGCTTCCCGGAAACAAGAGTTATTCCGGACCAGCCAATAAAGCTCCAGATTCCGTGCCTCAGTTCAGTATTATTGTTTTCAATCCAGTTATCTATTCTGCCATTAAAAGCCGTATCAGCTTCATAGTTTTCATCAAAAATGATAGAATCTTCTGTTCCCGTGATTGACGGATCGTGGACTGCCATGAGAAAATCAGGTTTCAGCCAGGTACTGCCGATGAAGTGATAAAGTGTAAAAACATAGAAATATCTTATAAGATTCTTATTCCTGGCATTCTGGATTCCTTTGGATTTATTATGTTTTATCAGAGAGTTTTCTAAAACTTTATTGGCGAGAACTATCTCATCTACTTTCAGGTTCAAAAAATCCTGGTGCATTTTTCTTCTTTCTTTCAGAATCATTCTGGCGAGATTGATATCTATAACCCCGCCTTCCAGCTTATTTTCTCTGGTTACTGTTATAATGCCGATATTGTCGTAAAATATGTCTATCCTCAGACCAGTTTTTTCATCATTAGAATTATATTTTATAGAACCCAGCACCTTTCCTTCAAGTGTTTTTTCCATCACGTTTCTGTCTATTTCTACGAACTCTGGATTTTCAGAGATTAAATGTTCATAATCAAGAACATATTCAGAATCTATGTAAAACGGTATAAGGCTTTCTGTCCTGTATATGTTGGGATTTATATAAACCAGTCCTCCTGAAGCAAGTCCGAAGTCTTCAGAACGTGATCCCTGCCGAGCACTTTTCTTGCAACTGATATGCCGGCTTGCTGCCCTCTCTCGCCGTATGTGCTGGCCACAAGATCCTCCGAGATCCATGCAGATATGCCCCTATCAAAGGAATCCATGGCCGTTTTTATTATGGATGCGTCGGTTTCAACACCCGTTATAAGAAGATTATTTACATCTGCCTTTTTCAATTCCTTCCACAATCTTCCCGGCAATCCATAGGTCCTCCTTTTATAAACTGGAACGCCTGAAAATTCAAAACCCGGGATAATCCTGATATCATCTTTTTCAGTAAACCCTTTCCATTCGCCCATCAGCTTCCTGAAATTGGATTTTTGAGTGTTGCTGAAGGTTGTAATTATTGTTTTTTTTAAAATAACATAATTCGATAAAAAAAGTTGCAGGCGATGCATTGCAGGTTCCGTGTATTTATTCAACCACCCCATCTGCGGATCGATCACGATAACGATTCCCTTGAACTTTTTTTCCATTATTATCGTTAAAGAATCTAAGTATTAAATTTCTTTCAGCATCTTTTCCGGATACATGGCCTTCAATCTCGGTAAGTTAAAAGGCAAAGAAAGAGATAAATTCAACGACTATGAAACTATCAGTTGTGGAATCTGACCTTTTCTCCTAAATTTAGCCTTTAAGAACTCAAAGCAAAATATTGCCTGTTTGTGTGACCAATATATCATTCCATGTAGGGCCGAAAGTCTGGCTGATGAAAAGAAAGCCACCGGAGGGATTTGAACCCCCGGCCTGCTGATTACGAATCAGCTGCTCAACCAGCTAAGCTACGGTGGCAGATCTATACTATTTATTCAACGCCACATATTAACCATACAGCCCATTATGAGACCGCACATGCTTAACCTGTACCGGTATTTAACGGAAGATTATTACGGCGACTTAATATTAGTTTCTTAAATTGTATTGCCCTGTCCGGCTTTAGGTCTCAGCAATGAATGCAAAACATGGATATAATTGTTTTTTTAAGCTGTTGCAATCATAATCAGTTTTTTTACTGCAAATAAGTATAATAAATATATAAGCATGACTGCCAGATTACTTAGGTTACGTGACAGCCATATGAACAGAAACATATATTTAATCATTTATTCACGCGTTTTTCTTAGTTTCGCATACGGTTACATGAATGTTCTGATCTCCCTGTACCTGTACTTTCTTGGATATTCTTTTCTATTCGTCGGGATTATAATAGGAATAGGAATGCTTGTAAATGCCGTTCTTGCCCTTACACTTGGAATGTTTGCTGATCATTACGGAAGAAAGACAACTCTCTTATTCCTCTTTGCGGCGTTCGGCCTTTCATCCTTCCTGTTCCTGAGACTGCATGATCCGTATATACTATCTTTGCTGGCTGGAATCGGAGGTTTTACCGGATCCGGAGGTGGCCCGATAGGATCCGGAGGCCCATTCGGATCTATACAGACTGCCCTGATCTCCGAGGTTTCAAAACCGGATCAGCTATCAAGGATCCTCAGCACGGCTTCCATCGCCGGAATGGCTGCCAATATGGCCGGATCCTTTATAATATATCCCGTTGAGGGTGCACATCTGTTTGTATACAATCTATTCTACCTCTCTGCATTTTTATCCTTATTTCCTGTTTTATTCACTTTCTTTACCAGGGACATGAAGGTTAGGAGCAAAAATTTTCTGCCAAGAGTCTCATTCAGGAATATCGTGAAGCTTTCACTTCCCGCAATACCGAGCGGTTTCGGCGGCGGTTTCGTTACACCGATGCTTTCACTCTGGTTCAAGGTGCGGTTCGGCATATCTGCTGGAGAAATAGGAATAGTATTTGCTCTCATAAATCTGGCTGCAATAATCGCAATGTTTTTCATACCTTTCCTTGTTCCGAAGTTCGGTGAGCTTAATATGATAATCGGCACAAGAGCCATTTCATCCTTATTCTTAATAGCAGCTGCAATCTCACCGGTATTCATTTTAAGTAGCTTCCTGCTGGCCCTGAGGGCGGCGGCATCAATGGGAGCGGTCCCTGTTAGGCAGTCATTTGCCCTTAAGACTGTTGATAGCACCGAAAGGGCGGCGACATCCGGGGCAACCTCTCTTACACGAGTCGGTTCATCATCACCGGGACCTGCAATAGGGGGCTATTTGATGCAAACCTCGCTGGAACTTCCATTTGTTGTCGGAGGCATTGTGTCACTATTTGATCCGGTACTCTACTATATTCTATTCAAATACAGGAGAAATAATGGATGATGGATTCCTATGAATGGAATGATCTGAAAGAATCTATGGCGATTCCGGAAGGAATCTTTGGATAAAAGTACGTTGATTTCTGAGGTAGTTTAGCGCGGTTTTCAAGGATCTTCATGAGATCGTTCTTGTTCCAGTCAGGCATCAGTATTCCAAATGACGCTGCCTTCTTATCAACTGCATCGATAAGCTGTTCCGTATCGTGCGTATAAATTATGCTCTTCTCCATTTCACTGTCTTCGAATCTGAGGATTTTTTTAAAAATATCTCCATTTACAATATCCACGGGGGTAGAATGTAAATCATGATTCCTTGGAATGATTCTGTAAAATTTTCCGTTATAGAGTGTTATGGAATCCGGTATTACGCCGGATTCCTCTGTAATATCAAACGTTTTTCTCAGATCATCAATTTTCAGTATCGACCGGCTGTTGACAATCCTGTGCACGCCGCCTATCAGAACGCCCTCATCATATAAGGATGTGATATAGGCCATTGCATACTGCCAGAAATGAACGGAATCGCCGGTTCTTGACATAGCTATCTGTTTCGTGGCCTCAAGGCGGTGGTGGCCGTCCGCAACCACAGCCTTCTCACGATTAAGCATGGACTCTATCTTTCCTATAATCTCTCCTTCATACACATGATATACGAAATTTTCGATATTTCCGGGACCCCTGTATGTATTATCGTATTTCATCGACGCGGCAACGATCTTTATGTACTCTGTGAATCCTTCCGCTGTTGATACAAGAAATATTGGTTCAAGCTGGGTATCAGTTCCGGACATCAGATCCTTTCTTTCCTTTACATACTGATCGAAAGTCTGTTCATGCGGGATCACGCTTCCATCATCCGGAAATATCCTGACCTTTGATATTATACCATACCGTTCTACGGTTTTTCCATTGACAGAAAAACGCTGTTCAAGTATAAGGATCATCGGCCTGTCCACAGGAATGAGCACGTTATTCTCTACCCAGGTCCTGAGAAGATATTTTGCGTGATCTATTCCTGAACTGCCCCTGGGTAGTGTAAGATATGTTATATTATACTCGTTTCTTTTAAGAACCATTTCCTGCTGTGGAGTTATTGCATCGAAAGGTGGCGAGATCATGCCGTCAATGTCCTTTCTGTAAATCAGCGGTTTGAAGGGTATGATATCCATAATTATCACCGTTCAGGGAACATGATCGGAAGAACCGGAACCTTTGACTCCGTTGATCATTTCCCTTATATTTAGAAGGTTTTCCATGTACATTTCCTCTCCGAATGGTGTTTCCATTATCTTCGGTGAATTCATGAACCGGCTATCCTCGATAACATTGATCAGGCCATCGCCTATCGTACCCCTGCCAATCAGTTCGTGCCGGTCCACCCTGCTGCCAATTCCCTTCTTAGAATCGTTAAGATGGAATCCCATTACCCTTCTTATTCCTGCTGTTTCATCGATTTTCCTTACAAAATCTTCATAACCGCCCTTGCTTTTTATATCATAACCGGAGGCCCACGCATGGCATGTATCGATGCAGATCCCGAACTTCCCATCAAGGCCCCGGAGAATTGCTTCAAGTTCTTCCATCGTGCTTCCCAGCACGTTTCCCTGTCCTGCCATGTTTTCAACAAGGATCGTAACATTTCCCGGATCGATATGCGAGAGTGCGCCATTAACGAGTTCCAGGCCTTTTTTTCTGTCCTTTGAGGATCCGGGATGCAATGTGAGGAAAGTTGCTCCAAGATCATTGCACCTTTCTATTTCATCCCTGAGCCCTTTTACCGATTTATCCCTGAGTTCAGAATCGTTACTTGCAAGGTTTATCAGGTAAGATGCGTGGACCATGACATCCTGTATCCCGAATTTTTTCGTTTCCTGTATAAAACTCTGAGCCTCATCGGGATTCAATGGCGGGGACTGCCACCTCATCTGGTTTTTTGTGAAAAACTGAAAAGTTTTAAACCCGAAAACGGAAGCCCTCTCCGGGGCCCTCTCAACACCACCTGACGCCGATATATGCCCTCCGATGAAGAATTTACGGCTCACTTCCACAGCATCACTGGCATTTCCCTCCGCTTTCATTGATTTTCACGCATCCTGATTGAAATCCTTAACGTCATATCTGGATCATCATGTTTATGAACTGGTATACATGGAGTGTCAGTGCCGGGTTATCGCTGTATCCGCATGTTTCGAGATCAGGCCCTGCGATTAGCGCCCTGAGCTGGTCACTTACCATGTCAGTCGCCATCAAACCGTCCTTTCTGTAGACGGTGACATTTGGAGGCACCCTCTTGTTCGGTGGCGTGATAAGAACAACGTGGGCACCGCGTTTTATTGCGTTTTCTATGGGCTTTTTCAGCTGTGTCCTTATCTCCCTGATCTTCGGTGTGCTGATGAGTATCTCCTTCTCCGTGAGGTTTATGATCTCCTCCATCTTTTCTATAACCTTCTGCGTACCGTATATCGTGAATATCAGTTGCGGTTCACCCTTGGAGGGTATGCTCTCCTCAAGTTCACGGAGGTCCTTAAATAGCTGCTGGAGCTTTTCTTCATATGTATCCTTTACCTGCTCCATGTCCGCCGGCTTGAACATGCGCGGTCTCCCTTCGGTGGCCTTTGCAAAGCCCTTGTTAACAAGTGATTCCATGACCTTATAGGCGGATGTTCTCGGAATGTTCGCAGTACTGGCTATTGTGTCCGCATTGGCAACACCGTGATATACCAGTGCAGTAAAACCCTGCGCTTCATAGGATGAAAGGCCGAACATCTTCAGCATTTCATATATCCTTTGCAATTTCTCATCATTAGCTTCCACGACTACTAATATTATTATTAATTAAAAACCTTTTCAATAAAGGATCAAAGGACTGAAATATTTATATAATAGAGTAAATGATTTATTCATATAGAAACATATTATACTGAAGATTAAAAGTGAAATACATCTTTCTGTATATATTTTCTAAAATATCGAATGGAAAGTATTTACATTATGATACAATTACTTTTTTATGTTGCCATATGACAAAAATTCATATGCAAGGATGCTTGAGGGAAAGACCGTTGTTCTATCAACAACTGCAAGCATATCCATTTACAGGATACCGGATCTGATACGTGATCTCAGACGTGAAGGAGCGGAGGTTATAGTTGGCATGAGCGCAAATTCAAATGATCTCGTTGATCAGGAGGTCATGAGATGGGCATCGGAAAATGATGTGATCACGAAGATAACCGGTTACACGGAACACATAAACCTGTTCCTGAAGGATCCGGAAAATAAGGCATTCGTGGTCGCTCCTGCATCTTACGATACGATAGGAAAGATGGCAAACGGCATAACCGATACCATTCCCACACTTTTCTTCTCCTTTGCTTTCGGCCATGGAATCGGTGTTGTCGCAGCTCCGGCAATGCACCGTAGCATGATGGAAAATCCGGTAAACATGGAGAATGTTAAAAAACTTAAGAATCTGGGCGTAGATATTGTCGATCCCTTATACGACGATGAGAAGGCAAAACTATCCACAAACGCAATTATTATCGATCATGTCTGCCGTTCCTTCTATCACGGGCTTGAAGGAAAATCTGTTCTTGTTGTTTCCGGCCGCGGAGAAGAGCCGATAGATCCTGTCAGGTCCATATCCAACTCCGGTACAGGATTCACCGGTTACTGGATTTCAAAGGTTGCCTTCAGGATGGGTGCCTCAAAGGTAACGTACATCGGAAATACAACCGTAGATCTCCCGGATTACGTGAATTTCATAGAAGCTCGTAAAATGGATGATTTCGAAAGGAAAACCATGGAGGAAGCGGCAAAGGGATATGACATAGTGATCGTTTCGGCATCCCTTTCGGATTTTGCCCTTGAAGGTTCAGCTGAAAAGAAAATCCAGAGCGGATCGCCATTGACGCTGAAGCTGAAGCCTAGAAAGAAACTGGTTGACCAGCTGAGGACAGTTTTCAAGGGAAAACTGGTTGCATTCAGGCTCACTGAAAATATTGGCGAGGATGCTCTTTCACATTTCACTTCAAAGCCGGATATGGTCGTTATAAACTCTTATGAAAACGATCCCTTCGGAAAAACCACAAATTCATACAGAATCGTCTATGGAGGAATGGAAGAAACCTACAGCGATTTGCCAAAACCCATAATAGCAAGGAATATACTGGAGTTGCTGGTGCAGAATTGAAATTCTCGGTTTCGGCATTTCAGCTATCGAGGGTCAAATGGGAGAGCGCAACCGGCTACGTTGAAACGCAGCTAAAAGCTGCAGAAAAATCCGATATACTTCTATTTCCAGAGAAATGGATAGACGAAACGGTTTCGGTTGCACAGATAGAAAGCCTGATCTCAACTATAGATTCCATGCATAAATTCAGTATAATCGTTCCCGGTTCCTTTTCTGTAATGGAAAATGGCAGCCTTTTCAACAGATCATTCCTGTTCTCTTATGGCAGAATCATCGGGACACAGGACAAGATTTCCCTGTACGGGCCGGAAGGCCGTATTTACAAGAGCGGTAACAGCATAAAGATATTCCCCGTGAAGGGTATTAGAATTGGCATAGCCATCTGCTATGACATTGATTTTCCATACTATGCAAAAATTCTTGCCAGGAATGGTGCCGATATAATTCTGAATCCTTCACTCATAAGATCCGGTTTCACAGAAGAATGGCATACTTACGTAAAAGGGCGGGCCCTTGAGGACAGGGTACCCGTGGCATCGGTGAATTCAGCATCTCCGCAGTTTGGCGGAAATTCCATAATATGCACGCCTTATGCCTTCCAGAATGGTTCGAAATTGAGATGCGAGACATCGGCTACCGAACCGGTACGCGTCGATATTGATACCGGTGATTACGCTGGACTCAGGGACAGGAGGGTCATTGAGGATCCAGGATCATACTGGAAAGATAATATTATCGTAGAGATCATCGGGAAGTGATATTTTCGTTTATTATCTCTGCAACCCTCTCTGGATGCGTTCTCTGTGGCGTATGCTTTGCACCTTCGATTATGTAGATGCGGCTTCCTTTGATTTTTTCATTCAAAATTTTTGCATACGAAGGATCAAGAATCGAATCCTCAGATCCCCATATTATGATGGTATCCGCGGTTATATTTTTAAGATCATCACCGGACATTTTCCATTTTTCCCTGGCATTATTGATTATGATATTACGCATAATACCCTCATCGTTTCCCTTCTCTACAGTGCTTATCTTCGATACGAATTTTTTAACATAATTCTCATCCATTTCACCAACCGTCCTGTTTATGCCTGCACTGTCGATAAGTACAAGATGATCGGGTTCATGGTAATGTATGGCTATATACATTGAAATCCAGCCTCCGTAGGAATTCCCGATCAGGCTGAAATTCCCTATTTTCAAAATGTCGATAAATTCCATTATGTTCCGACTCTGCATGTCAACGGTATACTCCGTCTGTATTTTATCGGATTTTCCATGGCCTGGAAGATCTATGAAGTACAGGTGGAATTCCGGGTCCAGAAAAGGGTCAAGTTTCAGCCAGTTGTTTCCGCTTCCACCAAGACCGTGCAAAAAGATCAAAGGGTAATCGCCGTTCCTTTCAAGGTAGGATATTCTGCCGAAGCTTGTTTTGACGTATTTTCTTTCCATATAAATAGTTTATTGCAGCTTTATTCTTAAATTTGTATGATCCGGGCAGTATTGATGTTAACTTTTTTGAATATGTGCTATTTTCCCTATTTCGAATTAATAGATACAAAAAAACCTTTTTATATAGAATAATAGAGAGACGTGACAGAGCAAAAGAAGTATGTATACCTCTTCGAGGAAGGGGGCAAGGAAATGATTGGCCTGCTCGGGGGAAAGGGATCTGGACTGGCCGAAATGAGACGCATAGGCCTGAACGTTCCGCCCGGTTTTACCATAACAACGGAGGCATGCACTGACTATCTTAAGAATGGCACATTTCCGGCCGGAATGATGGATCAGGCACGGAAGGCGCTTAAGGAGGTTGAGCAGAAGGCTGGCAGGAAGTTTGGAGACGTGAGGAATCCACTTCTTGTTTCCGTGAGGTCCGGGGCCCCGGTCAGCATGCCCGGAATGATGGATACAGTACTTAACGTCGGCCTGAATGAAAAAACGCTTTCCGGCTTGATTTCCCAGACCGGAAATGAGCGTTTTGGACTCGATGCTTACAGGAGGCTTATACAGATGTTCGGGGAGATCGTTTTCTCCCTGCCACATGAGGAATTCAGGGAGGCGCTTGACAGCATCAAAAAAAGAAGGAATGTGGAGGAAGACGCCCTTCTGCCATCCGAGCTCAGGGAACTTATAGCATCGTACAGCAGCATATACGATAAGCACGAAAGGAAGTTTCCGCAGGACCCGGACGACCAGCTTATACTTTCGATAGAGGCTGTATTCAATTCGTGGAACAGCAAGAGGGCCATAGCGTACAGGAAGATGAACGGCATCACGGAAAACATGGGTACAGCCGTCAGCATTGTTACTATGGTTTTTGGAAACATGGGCTACGATTCCGGAACAGGCGTAGCATTCACAAGGGACCCAAATACCGGTGAAAACAGGATATTTGCAGAATATCTGACAAATGCACAGGGCGAAGATGTTGTTGCAGGGATAAGGACGCCAAAGTATATTGAGGATATGAGGGAGGAAATGCCGCAGGTGTACGATGAGTTAGTCAAAACATGCGGTATACTCGAGAAGCATTACCAGGACATGCAGGACATAGAGTTCACAATTGAGAAAGGAAAGCTTTACATACTGCAAACGAGAACAGGCAAGAAGAGCGCAAATGCCGCAATAAGAATCGCCATGGACATGATCGATGAGGGCATAATAACGGAAGAAGAGGCCCTCATAAGGATCACTCCGGAAACCTTCGATCGCATAATGCATCCGCAGGTCAGGATCAGTGGAGGCGAAAAACTTCTGGGAAGAGGCCTGGCAGCATCTCCCGGAGCAGCGATAGGGGAAATAGTATTCTCTTCGGAAAAGGCGCTGGAAAGTGCAAAGAAGAGAAAAATGATACTTGTCCGGCCCGAGACAACTGCAGACGATGTGCGCGGAATGTTCGTATGCAACGGGTTCCTAACGCAGAAAGGAGGCATGACATCGCACGCTGCTGTCGTATCAAGGGCTATGGGAAAGCCGGCAGTTGTTGGCGTGGAGAGCATGAACGTTAATACAAAAGACGAGACGCTCAGCATAGGGGGTATCGTGCTGAAAGAGGGAGACAAAGTTACAATAGACGGCACAACGGGGAATTTCTACCTCGGAGAACTTGAAGTTGAGGAACCGGTAATGGATACCTATGCAAAGAGGCTGCTTTCCATTGCGGACAGACACAGGACACTTGGAGTCCGGGCCAATGCAAATACCCCGGAGGAAGCAAAACTTGCGAGGGAAAATGGTGCAGAAGGGATCGGGCTGGCAAGGACAGAAAGAATGTTCCTTGGAACGGATAGAATCCCGATAATGCGATCCATGATTATGAGTGAAAGGAAAGATGAAAGAAAAAAATACCTGGACATGCTGCTTCCAATGCAGGTATCGGATTTCACGGCTTTTTTCAGGACAATGGAGGGTTTTCCGGTAATAATAAGGCTCCTGGATCCGCCATTGCATGAGTTCCTTCCGGATAAGGAAAGTATAATAACGGATATATACGAGGCGAAGAAGCAGGAACCTGTTGATGGGGACCGCATAAAATACCTTGAGAGGATGCTGCAGACTGTCAGGAATCTTGAGGAGTTCAATCCGATGCTTGGATTCAGGGGATGCAGGATAGGGCTGGTTTACCCTGAGATATATGAAATGCAGGTACGCGCAATAATACAGGCCGCACTTAACGTTATAGGGGAGGGCAGGGAAATATATCCGGAGATCATGATACCCCTGATAGGGCATGAAAACGAACTTAAGGCTATAAGGTCAAACCTGGAAAAAACGGTGAGCGAAATAAAGGGACATGAGAAGGTCAAATACAAGTTCGGGACCATGATTGAAATACCCAGGGCCTGTATCACCGCCGGCAGCATCGCCAGGCATGCCGATTTCTTCTCATTCGGGACAAACGATCTGACACAGATGACCTTCGGGTATAGCAGGGATGATGCTGAGGGGAAGTTCATGTTCTTCTATGTTGAAAATGGCATACTTGAACATGATCCGTTTTCAACGATTGACCGCGAGGGAGTTGGAGAGCTCATGAAGATTGCTGTCGAAAGAGGCAGGCTTTCAAACGAAGGGCTGGAAATAGGCATTTGCGGCGAACAGGGCGGTGATCCGGCAACAATAGATTTCTGCAATGAAATAGGTCTTGACTACGTATCTGCTTCGCCATACAGGATACCCGTGGCAAGGATCTCGGCGGCAAGATCAGCAGTTATAAAGAAAGATGCGGAACTGGTTGAAAAATTCAGTAAATATTGATTTACTGTATTTTCATCTCATAAACATTTAATTTTTCATTCATTTCCCTCGTTATTTTGAAGCTATCAATTTTCAGGATCTGGATCTCCATCAACGGTTCGGCGATCCCTGAAAAGAAATGCCCGCCAATAACCTGGTGCTTCTCATTCGCCGCGGCTGCGTGTATGTGGAATCTCGGTTCGTTTTCGCTTATTGATCCGTGAAAGGAAACTATTTCATGCCTCTCATGAAATTTTTCCCTTGCATAGTCCTGGCCCTTGAAGTAGCCGATCTCAAAATCCCTCATCATGCCTATGCCCCACAGGATCGTTCCGCTGCCTATACCATATTTTTCAGCGATCTTCCTGAGATCTTCCATTATATCCGATCCTGCATCAAATTTTGCAGTTATCACATTACTTTCCATATTCGAATACATAAAAAATGTATTGCGGTTTTAAAGATAAATGTATCCGGTATCAGAGTTCTATCTCCAGAAATCCTTCCTTTTCTCTTACGTTATACGTCTTAAGCGGAATCCTGCTCTCATCGTATTCGCACGGGGCTTCCGGCCTTACGAAAGCGTCCTTAACTTTTTCTCCGCTGGTGATATCGTATTCAGCCCCGTGGGCCGGACATACGGCATGGCCGTTCTTAACCGTATCCAGGATTGCACATCCCATGTGCGCGCATACGGCATCCAACCCGTAATACTTTCCGTTGTACTTTGCGATCAAAACGGGCCTCTTATCTATCCAGGTAACGATAGAATCCGTCTTTTCGAAGACTTTGGTAGATATTGTGATCTTCTTGTAGCTCATATTGATTCAATTGATCGATCGTATATTAAATTTTCAGAATGATTATCTTTCGAATCCAAAGCCGGAAATGGGAAAATCGCTTCTGCTGATACGGTTCAAGAGAATATTTATATTGTTATTCATTACGAAACATCATGGGATTTCTGGCATATTTTGGACATGTCAATATTGATATTATCATGAACGTTGCACGCATACCGGATGAAGGATCGGTTAATGTAAGCGAATACAGGCAGAGGTATGGAGGAACTGCCGGAAACTTTGCAATTGTTGCCTCAAAGATAGGCTTTCCATTTGATATATACTCTGCAGTTTCATCATCGACGCACTCATCGTATATTGATTACATGAAAAAATCCGGAATCAATACGGATTTCTTAACAGTATCCGGTAATGATTACGGGCCTGTATGCTACATTGCATCGGATGGATCAAAGCAGGTCGCCTTTGTGTACCAGGGCCCGATGGGCACATGGAAGCCAGAGATCAAAGATGATTATACTTACATACATCTCGGTACTGGCCCCAAATACAACGACCTGATCAGGGGTAAAAGATCGAATTTCATATTCGATCCCTCACAGGAGATATACAAATTCTCTGCAGATGAACTCAGGTATTTCTATGAAAATTCGTATCTTTCAATGTTCAATGAAAAGGAATTCTCGATATTCATGAAGAAGACCAGGATGGAGAAGCCGGAGAAGGCGATCATTGTCACCAGGGGATCGCAGGGCGTAACGGTATTCGAATCCGGCAGGGCAAACAATTTCCCTGCAATGGAAAGCCACGGCGATACTGTTGGGGCTGGAGATGCTTTCAGGGCGGGCTTCTATTACGGATTGTACAGGAAATACGATGTCATTAGATCCGTGTTCTCTGGCACGGTAGCAGCACACCATCTGATCGAGGAGGGAAATACAGGCATAAAGATAGATCAGGGGATAATTGAAAGGGAGACAAAAGAATACATGGAAAAAAACGGGCTATGATCGCTGGAAAAATATTTTAAATGACGGTAAGCTTATCGTTTTATGATATACGAATTCGAGGGAAGAAAACCGAATATAGACGAAACAGCGTATGTAAGCGAGAATGCAACGGTTATAGGAAAAGTGAATATAGGTAAATATGTGTGGATCGGTCCGGGCGCAGTTTTAAGGGGAGATTACGGCGAAATAAACGTTGGCGATTATTCCGCAATAGAGGATAACTGTGTGATACATGCAAGGCCGGGCGAGGCTACTTTCATCGGGGAACATGTTACAATAGGGCACCTTTCGGTAATACACACCGGACGCGTGAAGGACTGGGTTGTTGTTGGAATGGGTGCATCAGTTTCCGATTTTTCCGTGATAGGCGTATGGGCGGCAATTGGTGAAGGTGCAGTTATAAAGAACAACCAGGAGATTCCGGATGAGAGTATCGCAGTCGGTGTTCCGGCAAAGGTTGTTGGAAAGATCACCGAGGAATACAAAAAACTGTGGACTGGCTATAAACACAATTATAACACATTCTGTGAAAGGTACAGGAAGAACCTGATAGAGTTTAAAAAATAAAGCTGCGGCATGCATCTCTGCTGTGGAGAGGTTCTACGGATAGTGTTCAGTTAGATACAGAACTGCTACAGTGCGCATATTATTATATAAAGCCGGCCGGCAATGGCGTGATGATCATGGATAAGATCTCTCAGGATCATCCGGCAGGTACATTCATGCAGCATTCTAAATCCCGGACATCCAGATAATGTCACATAATTTTTATTCCATGCTTATGTTACTGCATCATGGAATACCCGATAGAAGATATTAAGGTCAGGAAAGTACTGGATTCAAGGGGAAATTATACCGTTGAAGCTGATGTATTCATACCCGGAGGATTCGGGAGGACATCGGCCCCTGCCGGAGCAAGCACCGGAGAAACGGAGGTAATAGCGTTTTCCTCAAAGGGAATAGATTCTTCAATAAAGTTTTTTGAGAGCAGTGTGAAAAAGAGCATTCTGGGTTTTAATGCAATGAACCAGAAAGAACTTGATCGGTTACTCAAGGATCTTGACGGAACACCGAATTTTGCAAATCTTGGAGGCAATCTTTCAACCGCAATTTCAATATCGGCGGCAAAGGCTGTATCGAATGCACTTGGAATAGATCTTTACCGTTACGTTGGCGGCATGTCCGGAAGCATCCCCAGGCCCATCGGCAACGTGATAGGCGGAGGAAAGCATGCCAGGAATGGCACTGCCATACAGGAATTCCTCGTATCGGCGCAGGGCAAAACGTTCATGGAATCCGCCTACATCAATGTGCTGGTGCACAGAAGGATAGGGGATATACTTTCCGATAAATTCAGGGACATAAGCATAGGCGTCGGTGATGAAAGGGCATGGAGCGTGAACATTTCGGATGCAGAGGCAATAGACATCCTTAACGGGGCAGTTAAGGATATTTCCGGGGAGAAACATGTGAAGATCTATACCGGCGTGGATTTTGCAGCCGATTCGCTGTATGAAAATGGAAAGTACAATTACAAGAGCCATATGAGGAGCAGGGACGAGCAGATAGACTTTGCCGTTTCACTTTCAAAGGACGATAACGTTTATTTCATAGAGGATCCAATGTACGATACGGACTTTGAGGGGTTCGCCGAGATAACAGGGAGGATCGGCAACTCCGCACTGATCGTTGGTGACGATCTGTATACGACCAATCCGGAAAGGATAAGGAAGGGAATTGAGATGAAGGCGACAAACGCCGTGCTGATAAAGGTGAACCAGATAGGCACGCTGACGGATGCAAAGGAAGCAGCGTTCATGACAAACAAGGCGGGCCTTACGAATGTTGTTTCACACAGGAGCGGAGAAACAACTGATGATTTTGCTGCACACCTGGCGGTGGCATTTTCATCAAGATTCATCAAGACCGGTGTGATTGGCGGTGAAAGGGTAGCAAAACTTAACGAGGTATCGAGGATAGAGGAATGCTCAACATTATAGGCGCAGGCCTCAGGGGAACAGATAGCATAACACGCCAGGAGATGGAGGTGATGGATCGATCGGATATTGTTTACGTCGATCGCTACACCTCGATACCTCCGGATAATTTCACGGAAGATCTCAGAAATATCCTGAAGGTTCCTGTTAAGGAAACATG
The DNA here is from genome assembly GCA_031961205.1 of Thermoplasmataceae archaeon. Taxonomy (GTDB): domain Archaea; phylum Thermoplasmatota; class Thermoplasmata; order Thermoplasmatales; family Thermoplasmataceae; genus JAVRLS01. The sequence goes on from JAVRLS010000013.1 coordinate 16,114, forward strand.
GCGGGACTTTGTCGAAACCGGAACGATAATAACGGAAGCTGAGGAAAGAACCGTTTCACTGATCGTTACAGGCGATTCTCTCTCAGCTACCACACACAACGAGATAAGGCTGGAGGCCATGGAAAGGGGGATAACGGTGAACGTATTCGAGAACGCATCCATAATAAACACGGTAATAGGCAAAACGGGGCTTTTCCATTATAAGAACGGGCCTCCTGTCTCAATACCGCAGGTTTCCAAAAATTTCTATCCCCTGAGCGTTATTGACAAGATATACCGCAACTTTAAAAACGGCATGCACACGGTAATGCTGATAGACCTGAAGGATGGCAGGAATATACCTTTTGAAGATGTCAGGGACACCCTTAAGGGGATGGAAAGGGAAAGGTCAATAAATATTTTCAGTACAGGCATCATAGCAGCAATAAGGATATCGTTCCCGGATGAGGAGATATTATACGGAAATATAGACGACATAAGCCCTGAACGCGTGAAATCGCCATACGTCCTTGTATTGCCGGCAGCAATGGACGAGAATGAAAAGCGGTTCGTAAGTAAATTCTGCACCAGGATTTAAAAAAAATCATTCAGGAAATCCGAAATCCCTGATTATTTTTCTTACCAGATCAGGCGGAAGCGAAAGATTTTCTGAAACATCCTCTACACTGAAGGTATCCATATACCCGGATACAACTTCCCTGGTTATCCTATCAGCGTTCTCAAGATCCTTGGACAGAGAATACATGATCCTGTCCTTCTTCTTTATAAGATCCGTTCTTTTCTTCATTAGGGAATCAAGATCATTCTGTATTTCCATGAGCAACCTTATTGCGTCTTCCCGACCTATGCTGCTTCCGTTATTTTTATCCTCATCTATCTGGATCCTGCTTATTGAGAAGAAATTTCTTGAATAATCGATTATAACCGTTGAAAAACCTGTCGGTTCGTATATCTTTTTTCTTGCCCCGTATTCACTTGGAACAAAACCGGAGCTTGTCACAAGATTACACTTTTCCAGCAGATCAAGCTGCTTGTTTATAGCCTGTTGCGAAACTCCGGTTGCCCTGCTGAGTTCGAGGGCATAGGATCTCTCAAACTGTGTTAAAAGCCTTATTATCTCACGCCTGGTTGAATTTTCAAATGCTGTTATAAAATCGTCAATATCTCCGCTCATAATAAATCAGCAATATCCTCCGCCCGCAGGGGCAGAGAAAATTGCGCCTCATTTATTCCATAACATGTCTCATTCTATTGAGACTTTCTTTCCGCCACTTTCCTTTGAAACAACTTTATCCACGGTTATGTCCAGGAGCCCGTTGTTGAATTTCGCTGAAGCGGTTTCAGGCTTTATCTTATAGTCAAGATCAATGCTCTTATAGTATTTTCTCTGTTCGTCATCAACGTTCAGCGTTATATTGTAATCTGAAACCTTCAGGTCAATGTCATCTTTTGACACGCCAGGAAGCTCGAATGTTACGTAAACCTTTCCGGCATCATCATTTATATCGGTTATCGGTTCTCTCACACCTTTCTCTATAGGCCTCGCCCCTTTCGCAACTCCCGGAACATTTCCAAATTCCTGGAACACAGGCTTTCCATCAGATCCTACCCTGTACGTGAAACCATAAACGTACGGTTCATTTGAAGCCATTGACGGATCGTTCAGTATTCTGTTCCAGACTCTTGCCAGCCTGCTGTTGAAGGATTTGAAATCCATCCCGAAATCCCTGAAGAACTCGTCAAACATGTCATCCCAGTCATCATCTTCTTCTCTCTTTGCCATATTATCACCTACTTGTCAACCTTAAGTTGACAACTGATAATTACAAAATAGTATTTAAGTTTTTCCGATCTTTGATGGCCACCAGTTATATTTTTTCATCAGAAGCATAATAGCGGGAACGAAGAACAGCCAGCTCACAAAAGTATCAATGAGCACGCCCAGCGCTAGTCCTCCTCCGATTTCTTCGATTATCTGGAGCCCGCTGAAATAGAGCGATCCAAAGGTAACGAAAAGAAGTGATCCCAGCGTTATTATAATTCCCCCGTTCTCCACTATGCTTGTCTTTATGGCATCTTCATCTTTCATTCCCTTGATCACGCCCTCCCGTGCCCTTGTTATCATGAAGATATCGTAATCAAGCCCGACCGCAAGCAATGTAACGAAAGTGAACATCGGCATGAATATTATTATTGGAAGTTTATAGAGATAGTAAATAATCAGGTATATCAGGGATAGGCCTGCTAAAACGGAAGCTATAACCATGAGAATAAGGCGTATTGGCGTATAGACAGAGCTTAACTGCACTAATAATATGACAAAAATCGAAACAGCCAGTATGGGTATTATCTCCTCAAAGCTTTTCAGGGTATGGGAATAAGCCGCATCAAGCCCTGCGGTAAGCCCTCCAACGTAATACGAATATGCCTGATGGCTAACAGACGATATCATTGATGGCA
>JAVRLS010000014.1:0-17737 GCA_031961205.1 Thermoplasmataceae archaeon
TTATTAACTGCAGGAGGATTTTTTGATGAATAGATTTTACTAACTGATTCAACGTTTATCATATATCTATCAACTCTTCTTGTAAAATCGATATCGATATCAATATATTAAAGTCTATGTTTTTATTTTAATCGATCAGGATTAATACATAGACCCGTAACATTCTATGAAAAAAGACTTGAATGCCCCCATCTCGCACTCGCATTAACATAATTGTCCATTCTGGTGATTCTAGACTTCTTCCACGGGCAACAAATGTTGGTTCCTTTTTTAATGGTTTCCTTAACCGAATAAGCTGCGTTGACGTGCACCCATCCTGATAAGTATCCATCTTATTCGTGATCGAAGAAAGTTTAAACTCGGATTCGATCGTTCTTATATTCGGCTTTCCTTCAGGGTATTATGTTGAGGCGAGTTATTATCGATATTTAAAGCGGCCTCTCAGGCCAAGGAATAAATCGACTAATTCTCTCATGTATAGACATCTTCATGACAATGCGGCCAAAGGAACTTTTCTTCATCGACATCTGAATAAAGGCCTTGAGTTAGTAAAGTTCTATCCGCCGGTGACTAGGCCATAATCAAGTTGCCTTGATTTATGACATCTCCTTTCGTTCTCAGTACCGGCATGTGTCAAAAAAGGTGGCAAGTTATCCGATGATCAGCGAACGTTTCCGGCTCATGAATAAAGAAAAAAGTTAAGCGAATATATGCAAAGAAAAAAAAGAATCCATTGAAGTTTTTGTTTCAGATCAACCCGCTGAAGTATGTGGAAATCACCAGTTTCGTTCCTCCATCATTCATGAACATAACAAAGATACTGTCATTTTGAATCTCGGAATCAGTTGGATAAGGAAGACGAAGTACCTTCTCTGGGACCAGACGAGGGCGGTCTGCTATGATGATAACACGATGCTCACGGACAGGAATTCCTTCATTACGGAGATCTCACAGAAGGACAGGATCTATGAGACATCGTTCTCGAATCCGGTTATCGAGTTCTTTGTCAAGCAGGACTCAGATAATCTCACAATAACGTAGGGAATGCCACAAAAGCTTCATAGAAAGACTTTCTACTTTTCGACAGTTGTGCCAAGTATTGTCCTGCCGGATTTCTTCAATAAAATGGAGGAGGCCATAAAAAATTTTTCCGATTGGCAGCTGGGCATATACTATGCCATGGATGGGGAATCCATGAGCCAGGATGATCCGTCCTGCTGATATCACCTCTGCAGTATGTTGTGTGACTTTCCCATTAGCAACAGTCACAGTAAGTATGATGAGACTAGGGAAATGGCAATCGCACAGAGCACAGCATACCCCAGGTTCCTGGTCTTAACTGCCACGATAACCGCAACGGTAAGCGAAAGGATTGAAGAAAGACTCAGGACTGTGACGTTGTAGACGGCCAGCGTAGCAAATGCCGACACAGCAAACAGATTGAACAGCTCCTGCGCGCCCTTCTTTTCATGCAACCTTGGCATGAGAAGCCATGGAAGAAGCCGCTGCATAAGGCTCAGTGCGGCAAGCAGTGCGATAATCATTACTATGTAGACGCCTTCCACCCCCTTCTCATTGCAAGGTATCCTGCTGCTGATCCGACTGCAATTGGAAGTATGATGAAGTATGACTGGAGCCCCATCAGCCTTGCGGCAACGGCAATAGCGCCGGAAGATGCAACCGCAATTGCTGTGGGGTGGTCTGTCACCTTTGGCACAAGGAGGGCCAGGAACAGGGCCGGGAGGGCGATAACCATGGCAAGATCAACTTTCACTGGAAAAACTATTGCCGCAACAGATCCAAGTGCGGATGATCCAACCCAGTTTATGTATGCGTATATGCTGAGTGCATGCACTGAACGGATCTTTATGGGCGGATCGCTTACCGACAGGGCATAAACCTCATCGGTTAACAGCGGAGAGATAGTGAGTATGTCCTTTAGCCTCATATTGCTCCTGATGCTTCCAATATGGGGTCCGTAGAAGGTGTGGCGCAGATTGAGAAGAAATGCGGTGACAAGGAGGGTGGCCGGATCGATGCCCACTGTCCAGAATCCCAGGAATGTGGACTGCACAGCACCTGAATATACCAAGGCAGACATGGCAATGGTGACATCAAAAGGGACGTGAAGGGAGGTGGCTATGGCCCCATATGCCATTCCGGAAGGCACATAACCTGCTGATATTGCCATCATCGCCGAAGGGCCTATTCCGGAAAATCTGTTCAAGCGATCGCCACCAGGAAAGGAATACCAATTGCGAGATACAGATAGACATACTTTACTTAAGCCTTGCGTTTCCATGTAAGGCATTACGAATTTGATATCATGCCCGGATCATATTCAAAAACAAGAATAATGGCGCTTTTCATGAGAATACTGCCATAAAATTACAGGAATGGAATTTTATATATTCAAGACACAAAATAAAAAATATCACTTTCGGTAATATCCGTAAATAGGTAATATGGCTATCAGTTATAGAATACCAATCATAGAATACCAATCGTGGAAAATTCCCGGAACGGTGGGACCGAACGGTAAAAAGGCATTCGTGTTTACGGCATAGTATAATTCGTGAAAAACTATTCACGACCGCCGATTTTCAATAACATGTGCAGAATATATGCAAAAAACAGATTTTAGGGTGTAAATGTGTAATATATACGATTTTTCTTATCATGCGTGGATCATATGAAAAATCAGTACTGCTAACCTTTTTCATACGAATATAGACATGAAAGTTCATATTTCTATATTTAAATGTAAGTGATAAGTCATACCATAAGGTCAGGAACCATGCTTATGCAGTTCTACAAAATCTCATATTAATAAATTTAAATATGGTCGGCCATTGCTGTCCTTAGCCTAATCTTTATGGTTCGTCGCCCGGATTCCCTAAAACGGCTGGTTCGTTACGTGGTATCCCTTTAACGGTTTTAGTGCTTTTGTAACTCTCTTTTGTGGATATTGCCAGATTTAAACGATCTGCGATAGTAAATTTTACCTTTCGCCATGAATCTCTTCCTTAAATCGATTACAAACGAGTGGTGAATACGTGAAGAATCGGTATTAACACTGAACGGCGAGGTCATGGCGACAAGGACATGTCCGAAGGAAATCGTGGAAGTGGACGCTGCCAGGGCAGTGTATTATCGCGTTCATATCACGCTGGCGAAATACTACGATACGATCAAGGACCTCCCTGAGAAATTATGAACTAAACAGATGTGGTCTTATCAGGACTATCTCCGTTACATCGCGAAGGTGGAGAACGAAAGGATTGATATAATGGATAATTACCTTAATTTTCATTGGTGTCTGTTTGCGGACCTGAAAGAACTTGAACAGTCCAATAAGATAATTATGTCAAGGGTGGATATCGCAACATCGCAGGTAATTTCGTGCCTTAAGGAAATTAAGAAAGATTCCGAGGGATTGTGAAAAGGTCTGAAGCGATATGGGACGAATATTTGAGTAGGTTCATGACGCAGCATAAAGAGAATAAAAAAGGACTCATAATCAGGCCATTATAAGCATGTGTGTCCATGTCCAATGACTTTTATTTTCTAACAAATTCGATTAATATATTAATAAACCGGCTATTTTCTTTAAATACCCTTTAGATGTAAAAATAAGACTTGGTTACAAATATAAGCGGGCCCGCCGGGATTCGAACCCGGATCACAGGCTCCGGAGGCCTGGGTGATATCCATTACACTACGGGCCCTAATCCTTGTATCCTATCTTTCTTAAGAATTCTTTCCTCCGTGCCCTGTCGCTTTCATTTTCCACTCCGATTGGCGAATACCCGTCAATAACGCCTAATATACCGTTCCCGTTCTTTCCCTTATATACGATAACTGAAAGCGGATTAGCCGTTGCAGCAAATACAGTCCCGACTTCCTGGCACTGTTTTATCGCATTAAGTATGTTTATCGGGTATGCCTCACGAAGATAAATAACGAACGTATGCCCGGCAGAAATTTTTTTAATCGCCTCAATTCCTGCACTCACAAGTTCATTATCATTTCCTTCGTACCTTATCAGGCGATCCCCGCTTGCCTCTGAAAATGCTATGGAATACCTGCATGAGGGCATGCTTGTCCTGATTATCTCATTGAGATCCTCCACGGTTTTTATGAAGTGCGAATACCCGATGATCACATTTGCGTTTTCAGGCATATCAATATCGATAGTTTCGGTTTCCATAACAACCCATGTATAGCCTGTTTATATTATTATTTAAACTAGGAATGATCAACTTAATTAAACAAGTAAAAATGTGAGGGCATGGATTTTTTCACTGAAATACAGGAGTATCTCAAGAGTGGAAAAATAAAGAGTAAGAATGAACTTGAATACGTCAAGATAAAGCTTTCAAAAAAGTATAATCTTGATTACGTTCCGGGAGACGTTGAAATCCTGAACTCTTCTGACTTTAATGATTCCATAAGGAGGATGCTGACAAAAAAGCCCACGAGGACAATATCCGGCGTTGCAGTGGTCGCCGCAATGACTTCTCCAGAAAGATGCCCCCATGGAAAGTGCATATTCTGCCCCGGAGGGGTGGATAACAATTCTCCACAATCGTATACAGGTTTTGAGCCGGCCGCACTCAGGGGCCGTTATAATGCCTATGATCCTTATAATGAGGTTTTCAACAGGATCAAGCAGCTCGAACTGATAGGTCATGACACATCGAAAATTGATTTGATCGTTATGGGCGGGACATTTACGGCAAGGGATTATGAATACCAGAGTTCGTTCGTAAAAGGCTGCCTGGATGCAATGAACGGATCAATTTCGGAAACGCTTTATGATGCCGTCAGGAAAAATGAGACCTCAACGCATCGTTGTGTGGGCCTTACCGTCGAAACAAAGCCGGACTGGTACTTTGAGAAGGAAATAGACGATTCTCTATCGTATGTAACGACAAAGGTCGAGCTCGGAGTACAGAATATAGATGATCGTATATTAAAAATTAACAACCGTGGCCATGACGTGAATGATATCGCCCGTGCAACACGACTGGCAAGGGATGCCGGGCTCAAGATCGTGTACCATATAATGCCCGGACTGTACGGGTCAACATTCGAGGACGACATGCGATCCTTCGATCTGATGATAAACGATGAACGTTTTAAGCCGGATATGCTAAAAATATATCCGACGCTGGTAACGAAGGGAACTGGTTTGCACAGACTGTGGAAAGATGGAAAATACATTCCGTATACAACGGACGAAGTTGTAAATCTTCTGGCGGAGTTCATGAAGAAAATGCCTCCATGGATAAGGGTCCAGAGGATACAGAGGGATATACCGGTCAACCTTATAGAGGCAGGCGTGAAGAGATCCGATATACGTGATATGGTTGACAAAAGGCTTCGATTGGGAGGATTCGATATAAAGGAGATCAGATTCAGGGAGATTGGCCATTTTTCAAGAAGCTTTGGCGATTTTAAAATAAATGATGTAGAATACCGTGCTGGCGGCGGAATAGAACATTTCATCTCCGTCGATACATCTGACGGCAAGCTTATAGGATTCGTCAGGCTGAGGAAACCATCTGAATTTGCACACAGGCAGGAACTTTCTGGATCCGCGATAATAAGAGAGCTGAAGGTATTCGGGTCAGAGGTTCCGGTCGGCACAAAACCAGCTACGGAATGGCAGCATCGGGGATTTGGAACAATGCTCGTATCGGAAGCAGAGAGGATAACGGTCGAGAAGCTGGGATTGAAACGAATCCTCGTTATCAGCGGAATAGGCGTCAGGGAATATTTCAGGAAGATAGGATATTTCGATCTTGGTCCGTACGTTGCTAAAAAATTATAATTAGTTTTTAATAATAAATTATTCATATATAGTAAATTTTTAATATAAGCGGTCAATTGTACCTAAACATGTTCCTTGCAATTGTTATCCTGTCCGTAATACTGTTAGGGCTGGTTGCCTATCTATTCTATACCATATTTGAGGCTGAAAAAACATGAATCTGATCATATACCTGACCTACTTCTGGTCACGGTTCTTTGTATCTGAACGCATCGTATCAGGTTCATTCATAATAATAATCTACATCGCTGTTGCATCTATTTTTGCTTACTTCCTCTCATTTCACATAGCAAAAATTTACAACGATAAGAAGACTTTCTTTTCTCCAGTGACGGAACCGGTAATAAAATTTTTTGAGAAGATCATAGGGGAAAATGAATCTCATGGAATGAACTTCAGGGAATATTTCATAAATCTTCTGCTTTTCAATTTTTTTGCCGGCCTGATTGCATTTTTCTTCATTAAATTCCAGAATTTTCTTCCATTTTCATATTATTCCACCGGCATGGGCACTTCGCTTGACTTCAATACAGTAGTCAGCTTCCTGACGAATACGAATCTGCAACATTATTCGAATCCGTTCCGCCTTTCATACTTCAGCCAGACATTCGTAATTACAGGACTTATGTTCCTTTCTGCCGGTACAGGATTCGCTGCATCCATGGCCTTTGTCAGGGGCCTGAGAACAGACGTTGGCAAGATTGGCAATTTTTATCATGATTTTCTGAGGGCCATCTTTGATCTCATTCTTCCCATGACTATAATCGTTACCATAATGCTGATACTTCTCAGCGTTCCGGAGACCATGCAGCGCTTCATATCAGTATCGCCATTCCTGTCAAGCCAGGTTTTTCATATACCCCTGGGGCCTGTGGCCACATGGCAGGCAATTTCCACAATCGGCACAAATGGCGGGGGCTTTTATGGAGTGAATGCAGGATATCCTTTTGCAAATCCTGACTGGATCACGAACCTTATTGAATTCGTATCTTTCGTGATCATACCTTTGGCGTCTCTGCTTTCGCTTGGCATAGTATTTGAGGATAAAAAATTTGGAAGGATGCTTTATGCCGTTGTTCTGGTATTCTTCCTGTTTGACGGTTTCATGGCATTTTTCGGGGAATTCAGCGGTATTCCGGCACTGGATATCGGGTACTTCACCGGAAACATGATCGGGAAGGAAACTGCCATAGGAATATCCCAGAGTACAATATTTTCTGTCGGAGCAACAATAACATCAACCGGTGCTGCAAACGGGGCGCTTGTTTCTTATACGCCCGCAGGTATAATAGGTGTGCTCATAGGCCTTCTTTTGAATGATCCACTCGGGGGCATCGGAACAGGTGTGCTCAATATTTTCATGTACATCATCTTTACAGTTTTCATCGCATCCCTTATGGTTGGTAAGCTTCCGGAGCTGATGAGCCTGAGGATCAGTTCAAAGGAAATCAAATATTCCACGCTATCCCTGATAACTCATCCACTTCTCGTTGTTATACCTCTCGGGATCACGCTGATGGTGCCGCACCTGATGTCCACATTCATAAACCCTGATTCCTCAAAGGTCACCGAGCTTCTATACGAATTCGCAAGCTCTGCATCCAACAATGGATCGGAAATGGGGGGTTTTGATACAAACGTTCCATTTTTCAACTATCTTGACGGGGTGCTCATGCTTCTCGGACGTTTTCTTTTAATAGCTTTCCAGCTTCTCATAGCGCAATCGTTTTCAAACAAGAAGGCGAAGGTACAGTTTTCAAGATCCATCAATACAAGCAACGGAACATTCGCGATGCTTCTCATAGTATCAATGCTTATAATCGGCCTTCTTTCCTATTTCCCTATAATTATACTCGGTCCCATGCTGTCATGGACCCATGATTTCTCCCTGTTTATGGAGGCGTTTCCATGGATATAATTGAGGATCTGAAGCTCTCATTGAAGAACATGCGTCCGGATATAATAGTACATAATCCTGTCATGTTCATCACCGAGATTTCAATAGTCATAACGGTATTCATTGCAATATTCCCGTCGTTCTTCTCTGTTCCGGATAGCCCTACATACCGTGGATTTTATATAGCCGTCATCGTGCTTTTATTGCTGACGGTTTATTTTTCAAGCCTGAGTACCGCTATATCTGAGGGCAAGAGCAAGGCAATAACGGATTCCCTAAAAAAATTCAAGACTGAGATTAAGGCCCATGTCGCCAGAGACGGAAAGATTGTTGATGTATCGTCCGATGAACTCAGGAAGGATGATATCCTCAAAGTTTACAAAAATGAGATCGTTCCGATAGATGGTGAGGTTATTGAGGGATCCGGCTATGTTGATGAATCCAATGTTACCGGAGAATCCCGATCGGTCCTGAAGACCGTTGGCGACACCGTTACAGGATCCACGCACCTGGTTTCCGATGAACTCACGGTAAGGGTGACGTCAAATCCCGGCGATACGTTCATTGATAAGATGATCGATATTGTGAGCAAATCGACCAGGGAAAAGACACCGAACGAGATAGCTCTTTCAGTTTTTCTCTCCGGCCTTACGATCATATTCCTAGTGATAACAGCCTCAATTTTCTCGATATCACATTTCTTTGGAAGAACTGCGAACATAGTTATGCTCATAGTCCTTCTTATCGCCCTGATTCCCACGACGATCGGCGCCCTGTTGCCTGCCATTGGTATCGCCTCCATAAACAAGGTGTCACAGTATAATGTCATCGCGAAGAGCGGCAGGGCAATAGAAAACGCAGGGGATATAGATACCATCATTCTCGATAAGACAGGCACGGTTACGATCGGGGAGAGAAAGGCCACAAGGTTTTACCCTAACAAAGGCACTGATGAGGCTGATTTCGCAAGATACTGTGCAATGGCGTCATTCTACGATCAGACAAAGGAGGGGCTGTCCATAATGAACCTTGCAAAGGAGAAAGGCATAACTCTGGGAAAGAATGATCTTGAGGGGTACGAATTCATCCCATTTTCGTCGGAAAGCAAGATGAGCGGTATATCCGGGAGGGATGAATACATAATGAAGGGGTCCCTCAGGTCGCTAAAAGAGAAATACCAGGCTTCCGACCAGTTCATAGAGGCCATGTGCAAGGAAATATCCATGAAGGGCGGAACAGCCATTCCAGTTGTGAAGGACGGGAAATTCACCGGAGTGATTGAGCTTGAGGATGTGATAAAGCCGGGAATCAAGGAGAGAATTGCTGAAATAAGGGCAATGGACATAAAGACAATAATGTGCACGGGTGATGATGAAGTAACTGCACAGTATATATCCGGCGTTGCTGGAATTGACGAATATATAGCAAATTCAAAGCCCATAGACAAATACAACGTCGTTATAAAGGAGAAGGAAAAGCAGAGGATGGTTGCGATGGTTGGCGACGGGACAAACGATGCACCCGCCCTCGCTAAAGCCGACGTGGGCATGGCTATGAACAGCGGGACCCAGGCCGCAAAGGAAGCTGCAAATATGATAGACCTTGACAGCAACCCGACAAAACTCATGGACGTGATCTTCCTGGGGAAGCAGATACTGATAACCAGGGGATCGCTGACAACGTTCAGTATTGCGAACGATGTTTCCAAGTATTTTGTTATCATACCGGCCATATTTTATTCGTTTCCGAGTCTTGGACTTGTGAATGTACTTGATCTCACGAATCCGATAGTAGCAGTTACTTCTGCGCTAATATTCAACACATTCATAATCCTGTTCCTCATTCCTCTTGCCCTGGGCGGTGTCCATTACAGGCCGACATCGATAACAGACATACTTAACAGGAACCTCCTGATATACGGGCTTGGAGGCGTAATTACGCCATTCATAGCTATCAAGGTTATATACACGATACTTATCGCGCTGGGGGTGACCTGGTGAAATCCTATATGAAAGCTGCTGTGTTTGCAGTTCTGTTCATGTTTCTCCTTGGCTTCGTGTTCCCAACGGTAACTTCGATCATATCCGAGAGATCGCTTCCATGGCAGTCACAGGGCGAGCCTATTGAGATTGACGGGGAGGTTTACGGCAGCTACCTGCTTGCGCAGGCTTTCAATGCATCGATATTTTTTCAGCCCAGACCGTCTGCTATAGATTACAATCTAAGCGAATCCGGATCTTATCCTTATTCGCTCGGCAATCCAGCAGAGCTGAATCTAACGGAAGGATACCTGAAACAGTTCCTGAAGGAAAATCCGGGAATCAACGTCTCACAGATCCCGTCAGCTATGCTTGAAGTTTCTGATTCAGGCCTGGATCCTGATATACCGCTTGAAGGCGCGCTGATTCAGGTCAATCGGGTTGTTATTGCACTAAACAATTCTTCAGGGCTTTCATTATCGTACCTGCATTCGTTTATACTTGATTCCATAAACGAAGATAAGGCGCAGAATTTTCCTTTTTTCGGTTCATATTATGTAAACGTTGACTACCTGAACGTGCAGATAGTGAAGATGCTGGAGGCAAAAACCAGTTTCTCCCTTCCGTCATGATGGATCAGTACTGTATGCCCGAATGGCTGCAGGATTATTTCTTGAAAAGTATCGTGTCGAAATCTCCGCTCTTTACCAGATTCCGTGTTGTTCCGTTTATCCGGACTTTTCCATTTTCATTTTTCCTGATTCCAAGAACCATGACATCTGGCTTTTCATTCCTGCATGTCTGCATAACTGCTTCCTGCAGCGTTTTTCCCTGGTTTCCCCTGATCATGCTTATATTGCCGCCAAAAATCTCAATTATCTCATTCATATAATCAAACAGATAAGTAAATTTATGCTTTGATTTCACATCGTATGACCTCAGATCCTCGAATATGAGTGAGGATCCGGTATCCTTCTTCAGGTGAAGAGCAAATGATATTGCGCTCCTCGTATTCACGGTCTCGCTGATCGGAACATATATTTTTTTATAGGGATAATCCGGATACTTGACAGAAACAATTGCAGACGGCGATCTTGAGTTCTTCAAAACATACTCAGAAAGCCGTCCGAATGAAAAACGCCTGAGCATTGAATTCTTCTCTGATGCCACGAGGATCAGGTCATAGTTGTGGGTGTTGAGTTCATTCAGCAGGACATCCCTTATGTTCTTGCCTGTTACGATCTTCGGTATAACCTTGACGTTTTTGCTGATTCCCTCCTTGTAGGCATTTGTTACGACGGCAACCTTATCACTCCAGACAATATCCCTGAGTTCATCCCTTACGGTTATTGCAGTTATATCGGATTTGAATTCATCCGAAATAGACATGGCAATGTGAAGCACACGCCGGGAACTGCGGCCTTCTGCCATGGGTATTGCAATTTTGTCTATTCGCAGTGAGTATGGTCTTGGAATATCAAACATACTAATATTACAATGCCATATTATATAAAATTTACGATCTATAATAATTCGTTGATAATAATAATATTCAGATGTATAATAATATGAAGCTTTATTAGCACTGCAGGCAGATATTTATCAGAATTATAAAATTTTAGCTTCCATGTTATCGTAACCCATGCAAAGAATAAAGTCTATATTTAATATATATCATCAGTGAAATAATGAAATGCATTGAGATTAAAAGGGATTATATTTCTGTGGCATCTGCAAAATCACTGATAAAGGAGGGGGAGGTCTTTGTTATTGATATTGATGCTTATACAAACGGGAATTTCAATTTTGACAAGTATACCTACCTTTCAAATTTTTTCGAGATAACTGTCATGAACGGATCAAAGAAACTGAACGACCTTGTAGATACCCTGATAGCCGGGGCTCTGCATGTTGTTGTTAGCGATGATGTGGGTGAAAAGGCCATGAGATCATTTCTTGATCTGACGGAAAATATAGTGCTTCCATTTTCAGATATAGAGGGCGCGCTGGCCTTCACCGGGATGGGCGGAAAGTATTTCCTCTCCAGCATCCCCGTTCCGGTGAAGTCCGAACGTATATATTATTACGGGCCAGGAGACCCGGGGGGAAACTATGTAAAGCTGGAAAATTTCCCTGAAAATATATGGAAAAAGTAAGATGTGTGCGTTATAGAAACTTTATGGGGGGCATAACTACATAATTGTTTTAATCGAGGGAAGGCCATTCAAATAAACATCTGTCAGCTTCCTTTAAAATCCCGAAGGTATCATTTGATGTGCAGTAATATTTACATATAAAATTTATAAGCAAATCAGAAATTGTACAATATGGAAGCCAGATACGAAATGCTCATCGAAAAGGCTGCAGCCCTTGAAAAAATAGGACGTTACATGGAAGCAGCCCGGATTCTCGATGAGATGATACGTTCCGGTTTCATTGATAAAAACGTCATTGTGATGCGTATTTCGGTTTATTTCAAAATGGGCCTTATCAGTGAAGCGCTGGATTTTATAAGGAAATTCGAATCCAAAATAGATGAAGGCGAAATTCGCTCATGGAAAATATTTCTTCTGTCTGAACTTGGTGAAGCGCAATCATTTGTCAAGGAGCTTTCAAATTATCGTAACGGCGCTAATGGGGTTCCGGAAAAGCGATTTGAGATTCCTGAGGCTGACAGATTCTTTAAGGCTGTTTCCCTGGCAATTGTAAGATTCCCTGAGTGGTACTGGACCTCTGATGGACTCAATCTTGATATACTTTCAAGATCGATCAATTCCGGGGACATGCCTGGAAGCTGGATGGATAACCTGTATACGGATTTTTTTGACAGCCTGAACATCAGGGTGCCCCATATTGATCATTATCTCAGAGCCATGTTTTTCTATGCTGCCGGAAGAATCGGAGATTCGCTCATAGAAATTTCCTATGACAATTCGCATCCAGTCTACAGGGAATACATAAAAGGGGTTTTTCTTAAGTTCCTGAGGCGGGTGGAAGCCCTTGACGATGATTATTCAAAGGCCGCAGGCTATCATATCCTGAGAATGAAGGAGGAAAGCCTTGGTTCAATATCCAGATCGCTTAAGTACGATAAAAATGAAATCTATGATTATTCAAAGAAGATCATCAATGCTACGCGTAATTCGATAACTTCTTCAGCATCCCGGAAAATTCTAGAGGAATGATGTTTAAAATGTGCTGGAAATCCTCCTTTTTTCCTGCTATCTTCATCAGTGCGTAAGCGTTCAGCAGAATCGGAATCAAATCCTTTAGGGATCCCCTGGGGTAATCCTCCTCTATGATTCTGTATTTCGAATTGATCAGTGCGTCGCTGTCGTCCTGATAAATAGCTCTGAATATATCATAGGTTTCATCATAGTATTTCAGGCCCGTACCGGGTGGGGTAAGCGATATGAAATTTTTGGCAAAATCATCGATCCTGTTTTCTGCCAGAAGAAGAATGGCATTATGCATTTCTGTATTGACAATGTTATAGGAAATGTTCATCTGCGCGGCGGCTTTTTTAGCAAGTTCTATCGCACGCATAGCATTTTCCTTTTCATCATTGAAGAGATAATAATATGCAGAATAAATATAGAAAAAGCTCGCGTAATCATCATCGAAAAGCCCATCTCCGAAAACGATGTTATCGATCGATTCTGAAGATCCATACTCAAAATACTTCATTATTTCGCCGAGGCCGTGTACCATTTCCCTTTTCTTTTCATCCGGAGCCTCCTCTTCTGCCAAGGATGCGTATTCTATAGCCTTTTTTAGATCAAAAAGGCCTGATTTGTAAAGGATCATGAAACGATGTATGTAGAACGCAACGGTTTTATCGCCCGTTACGTCAAGAAGCTTTAACATTAACGGAATATAGCTTTCGGCATAACGCTGGTGGCCTATCACATAATAGATTTCAGACAGGTTGTATAAAGCATAAATCCTGGCTATCAGGTCGCCTGTTGTGTACGTGCTCTCTATAAGTTCCTTGAGAATGCTTATAGCCATATCATATTTCCCTGTGTAGACATGTATAAGGGTCATATTGTTCAGATTTTTTGAAACGTCGCTGTATTCCATTATCTTCTGGTCTATGGAAACTGCTTCCTTATATGCCGACATAGCCTTTTCGTAATTAAAGATCGATAATTCTAAGTTGCCCAGAAGCGTTAATGATTTCGCATAGATATCATCATAATGCATTTTTTTTGCCTGATCCATAACATTCTGGATTTCTTCAACTTTGATATTGCTCCTTTCATAATAGTATTTAAACGCCGTTTTTTCATAGTTGATTCTTATTCGCAGTCTTTCATCGTCGAATTTAGATGATGCATAATCAAGGAGATCCAGAGCCTTCTCCTTATACCCGAGTGTTCTGTATATGTTGAACCTGTCCATAATTGTTCTTTCACAATCAATGTTTGAAAAATCATGCGATTCATAGCATTCCATGGCATTTTTCATCTCTCCCTTAAGGTAATATGAACGGCAAAGGAGATAATAAGCTGAATCGCTTTGTATTTTTCCGTCGTTTATCGTTTTTTCAAGTATTTCAGTGAGGTCGTCCAGAGATGAGAAAGATTTTATCACGTTTTCCCTTTCACTTTCCAGAATTTTTTTAATATCATCGTACTTTTTCAGGAACAGCAGCGTATTAAGCCGCTGGGGAATGGGCATTTTTGGAAAATAAGTGCTCCTTACTATCCTATTGTAAGCATTCAGGATATCATTGCCGCTGGCATTTTTTAGAATTATTTTCTTAATTTTTTCGCCGTTGATTGAAAAGGAATCGCCGCTGACATTCAAAAGTCCGGAATCTATGAGTTTTGAGCATGACTTGAAAATGCTTTCAGGTTTTGCACCCATTATGGAACCCAGTACATCCTCCTTCAATTCACCTCCAACGATCGAGAGAATGTAAAGTATGGTTTTTTGCTTCTTCTCAAGGGAAGAAGTTATAGAATCAAAATACATCTCGGTTGTCGGTGGTACCGGAAAATACCTGAAAGAAATCTCATTCACCTCTTTTTTCTGATCAATAACACCTATGGTCTGATAGTACCTGAGCGCATATTTTATATTCTCAATGTTGGAATTCGTAAGTCTGTTAAGTTCCTTTAAGAAATTATCAGGCAGCTTGTACCCCATTTCCCTTATTATATATGCTATATCTTCGTCCTTTGGCCTTTCGAGTTTTATAACATTCATATAATTTTCACTGGATATAAATTCTATAAATTTGTTGTAACTCATTTCAGACCTATCGAACGAAAACGTTCCTATAAATGAAATATCGCGGCCACTCGAGACCCTGCATATGTAGAGCAGCATATTCCTAGATTCGTTGTTGATTTTGTCAATGTCATTTACAATAAAAACCGTTTTCTTTTTCAGGCCGGAGAGGAATTCATTATAATCCTCTATTATTTCTTTCTTGTCCCTGTTCTTTTCGGTCCCCGTTGCCTGATTCAGGAGATCATTTACTGCCTGGTACCTGTAAAATTCACCGTAAGATGTCATGTTCTCGGAAATTACGGTTATTCCCGATCTTTTAAGATCTCTTCCAACGATATCCAGCAGTTCCCTCTTCCCGATAAACCTGTCACCCACGATCAGGTAAGAACCGGATGAAGTCTTTATTGATCCGGTTATGAAACCGGGAACAGAGGATATCGAAAGATTTTTTTCCATCTGAGTAGAATTTCATGTGTGCAATTAAAGGTTATCCCTTTAATCACAATTTCTCTTCGCTTCAATTGAAAAATACCGGTTAAAAATGATAGGGAAAAAACACGATAAGCGAAAATTCATGCTGTTCGTTTACGGGTCATTACGATCGTTATTTATAGGGCTTTAAAAAATCAGATCTTTATCCTCCTGCCTGAATATGTAAGCCTGGTTTTTCCGAATTCGCTGTTATCCCTGAGTGCTTCGATATTGAAAACAGGTCCGTCCCTGCACACCTGAACCCCGCCCATAGAACAGGAATCACATATTCCTATGCCGCATTTCATTAGACGTTCAAGCGAAAACTCGGTGTATACGCCCTTATCCTTCAGATAATCGAAAACGGTTTTCAGCATCATTTCAGGACCGCAGACATAGATAGCCGAAAATTTTGTAATATCGATATTCTTCAGTGCATCCACTGGATATCCCCTGACACCTGCAGATCCGTCGTCCGTTGCCAGGTAAAGGTGGTCGGCATCGAACCGGTTTGCAAATATGAGATCGTTCTTTGTCTTTGCTGATATCAGGGCATAAGTATCTTCATCCTTGAGGGTTATGAGCGATGCAATCCCTGATCCTCCACCAACCAGAAGCTTCTTTCCGTCCTTGCGCGTAAAGCCCTTTCCATAAGGCCCCCTGAAAAATATCCTTTCTCCCGGCTTCTGGTCAACTATTTTCTTCGTTACATCACCGTATGCCTTGATCGTGAAGGATTTCTCATCGGATATCGATGAAAGAGACATGGGGACTTCACCGTAACCGGGAACCCATACCATTATGAACTGGCCCGGCCGGACCTCCCGGTCCCATTTGAAGTATATCGTCTTTACCCCTGGGGCCTCATCTACGATCCTATCTATAACTGAATTAATCATCTTATAGCCACCCCGATCATATCATCGATACTTCTAAAACCCTCTTTTTCCATAAATTCAAAAATCCCGCGGCTTATTTCTCCAAATACAGTGATTCCCTTTTTATAAATTGCGGATCCTACCTGAACTGCGGATGCACCGGCCATTATGTATTCTATGGCGTCCTCGGCCGTTGATATTCCACCAACGCCTATGACGGGCTTTCCGGTTTCCTTCTTAACTTCGTAAACATACCTTATTCCGACCGGTTTTATGGCAGGGCCGGACAGGCCCCCATAAGTATTTGAAAGAACCGGCATCCTTGAATATATGTCGATGGCCATGGCCTTAACGGTGTTTATCAACACGTAGGCATCTGCTTTTTCAGCTGCGGTTGCAATTTCAATTATATTTGATGTATTGGGGCTAAGTTTGGCAAATACCGGAACTTTAACATGGGCCTTAACCTCATTCACAATATCCTCCACAAGATCCGGATCGGATCCTACTTCCATCCCGAAACCCTTTACGTGTGGGCAGGAAAGGTTGAGTTCTATGGCATCTGCGCCATATCTTTCCATTTTCACCGAAAGATCAGAAAACCCGCCGGCATCTGATGAAAATACACTTCCTATTACGGGTTTCCCGGATTGTCTGGCTATCATGATCTCTTCGGAAAAATTTTCAATTCCCGGGTTTGAGAGGCCAATTGCGTTAATCAAACTGTCTCCATATTCAACTATAACAGGCGTTGAATAACCGGATCTTTCTTCAAATCCTATTGACTTGGTGACCACCGCTGCTGCCCCCGATTCTAGAATATGCTTCATCGTGTAGCCGTTTTCATCCAGAATTCCAGAGGCGAGCATAAGGGGATTCTCAAGTTCCAGTGAGGCTATTTTTGTTCTTATATCAGGCATCGGAGTTATAATTAAAACCTATATCTAAATTTTTGCAATTGGAAAGACCGTTAGTCCTTAACTCCTTCATTTTTACCTGATGTGTCGATACTTTTTCTGATGATCTATTACGGATCGTTTGTTTTACAGAATACGATCACTTCTATGGTCACAAAACATATAATTTTATAATATGTACGTGTATATTATGCGAATAATATTCCCGAATGGGCCATAAAATACAAAACCAGGGTTGTTTACATCCGCAACATTACAAATATTATGCATAAAGGACAGATCGGAATGGAACAGGACTGAGAAGAGGACAAAGACGCCCCGTCCAAATTCGGGTTGAAGATACCAGGAAATAAAAAGTACTAAGAGCACATTTACATAGAAAGCGATCAACAAAAAGCGGTTAAACTAGCATTAGATTTAACGGAGAAATGAACAGAATGTAGTAAAAACGAAGGATAAATTTTTATTGGCATTAATACATAACACACGTGCAGGACTTTTCTCCTTACGTTCTAAAA
>JAVRLS010000015.1:0-17560 GCA_031961205.1 Thermoplasmataceae archaeon
GAAATTGCATGTTGTATTGACCTGTATCCTGAGGCTGATTACCGGTCTCCCATAGCTGTCGTAAATCGCCATATACAACCAATAATTCGATTAGAATTATAAGCTTATTGTAACGGGAAGGCATGCTTCCAGGTGTTCCATTTTTACAGATGTGGGTAATGATAACATCGAAAGAGGAATCTGGATATATCTCTTAAACCGGAAGCAAATTATAGTTAATTACCTGCCTTTTTATACTTATATTAAACTTATATTTATGTATAAACATAATATGGCTTCGTATGAGAGGAATGCTGAAATCCCGAAGAAGCCGGTTTTTATCTGCCAAGAAACAGATAGTGAAATTCCAGAGCCAAGGTATAGTCGTGCAAGTAAAGAACTATAATTTCAGCCATTCTTCCAGCGATCATCTCATCCCTAACAATTTGGAATTTAACACGATTCCCTATCGAACATTTGTGACGATCTTGCCATCTGGCACTCTGTATTAGTTGTCTTTGAATTTTCCTAGTGATCTTCAGGGAAGCGTGATCATTAAATTCATCAACCCGAGAACATCCATGAATTTAATGAAAAATTGTAAAGGCATCCGGTCAACCTGCAACATATCTGTATTTTCTGTTTTTGTTACAGCCAGGGCGGTCCGGACATTTGCTGGCGGATCGATAATGCCGTTTTATATCCGTGTCTATCTTGCATCTCCAGGACCCCGGAACAGTTCAATCCCGCCCGGTTTTCCCGGGAATATCCGATCCGTATCAGCAAACCTGAATGATTATAAGCATGGAATATCAAAAAAATTGACGCACCATTAAGAAAAAGCTAAATAAGGATCAATATATTAGGGTTTAGCTTAGGAGACATAATATGATTCTCCAAATAGATAAAAGGTGAAAATAATGGCATCTCAAAAACCACATCTAAACTTGGTAACGATCGGACACGTAGATCACGGGAAATCAACTCTCGTGGGCAGGCTCCTCTTTGAGCACGGTGAGATTCCGGCACATATAATTGAAGAATATAAGAAAGAAGCTGAGCAGAAAGGAAAGGCAACCTTTGAGTTCGCCTGGGTTATGGATAGATTCAAGGAAGAAAGGGAAAGAGGTGTAACTATAGATCTTGCCCACCGGAAATTTGAGACAGACAAATATTATTTTACGCTTATAGACGCTCCGGGACACAGAGACTTTGTTAAGAATATGATCACCGGTACAAGCCAGGCTGATGCTGCTATACTCGTTATATCGGCTCGTGAAGGGGAAGGTGTAATGGAGCAGACCAGAGAACACGCATTCCTTGCCAGAACTCTTGGCGTTCCACAGCTTGTTGTTGCGGTTAACAAAATGGATGCAACTGAGCCACCGTACAGCGAAAAGAGATTCAACGAGGTTAAATCTGATGCAGAAAAGCTTCTGAAGTCAATAGGATTCAAGGATACACCATTTGTGCCTATCAGTGGATATAAAGGCGACAATATAACAAAGCCCAGCCCTAACATGCCATGGTACAAAGGCCAGACACTGCTTCAGGCACTGGACGCTTTCAAGGTACCTGAAAAGCCTACCACAAAACCACTCCGCATTCCTGTTGAGGATGTATATTCAATCACCGGAATCGGAACTGTTCCGGTTGGAAGAGTTGAAACCGGGGTGCTGAAGCCCAGCGATAAAGTGATATTCCTTCCCGCTGATAAGCAGGGAGATGTAAAATCAATAGAAATGCATCATGAATCTATTCCTCAGGCCGAGCCCGGAGACAATATCGGTTTTAACGTAAGGGGAATAGCCAAGAATGACGTAAAGAGAGGGGATGTATGCGGGCATACCGACACTCCACCTACAGTCGTAAAGGGATTCACAGCACAGATAGTGGTGCTCAATCACCCGAGTGTTATTGCTCCGGGATACAAGCCCGTATTCCATGTGCATACAGCCCAGGTTGCATGCAAGATAGAGGAGATCGTAAAAACAATAAACCCAAAGGATGGAACAACCCTGAAGGAAAAACCGGATTTCATCAAGACGGGGGATATCGCTATTGTAAAAGTAGTACCTGATAAGCCGCTGGTAATAGAAAAAATATCTGAAATACCGCAACTCGGCCGGTTTGCGGTAAGGGATATGGGCCAGACGGTTGCAGCTGGCCAGTGCATTGATGTAGAAAAGAGGTAATCCCATGGCATCTTACAAAGCAAGAATTTCATTGAGTGGCACTGAACACAAAGTCGTTGACATGGTATGCGGTGAGATCAGGGAAATCGCAAGCAGGACCGGAGTTGAAATTCATGGTCCAATGCCTCTTCCTACGAAGAAGCTTGTTGTTCCGGTCAGAAAGAGTCCGGATGGCGAGGGAACAAATACCTGGGATCACTGGGAAATGAGAATACACAAACGTCTGATCGATGTAGACGCGGATGAAAGAACATTAAGGCAGCTTATGAGAATACCGATTCCAGATGGAGTTCAGATCGAAATACAGATAAAGAGTTAATTTTTTTATTTTTAATATTTAAAAAAATGGTGTTTATTTATGGGAAGAAAAGAAGATAATATAGAGAAAGCCTTAAAGATTGTTGAGCATACCGAAATGATCAGAAATATCGGTATTGTGGCTCACATTGATCATGGTAAGACAACGCTGAGTGATAATCTTATAGCCGGCGCAGGCATGATGAGCGAAGAGCTTGCAGGAAAACAGCTGGTCCTGGATTATGATGAGCAGGAACAGGCAAGGGGAATTACAATAAATGCAGCTGTTGCATCAATGGTCCATTCTTTTCAGGGAAAAGACTATCTGATTAACTTAATAGATACACCCGGACATGTTGACTTCGGAGGCGATGTTACAAGGGCAATGAGGGCTGTTGACGGAGTGGTTGTTGTTGTTGATGCAGTGGAAGGCGTTATGCCGCAGACAGAAACAGTTATAAGGCAGGCCCTGAGGGAACACGTAAAGCCGGTTCTGTTCATAAATAAGGTTGACAGGCTCATAAACGAGCTTCGCCTTAATAGCGACGAAATGCAGAAAAAATTCACGAAAATTATATCAGATGTCAACAGGCTTGTTGTTAAATACGCTCCTAAAGAATTTGTCAAGGACTGGCAGGTGTCGGTCCAGGATGGGCGCGTTGCTTTTGGATCTGCATATAATAACTGGGCTATTTCTGTACCATTCATGGCAGAAACCAAGGTAACTTTCAAGGACATTGTTGATTATGTCAAGGCAGGGAAGCAGAAGGAACTTGCCCAGAGAAATCAGCTTCATAAAATAATACTCAACATGGTCATCAGGCACCTTCCGGATCCCAAGACTGCACAGGCTTACAGGATTCAGTCCATATGGAAAGGTGATATAAATTCTGAGGTCGGAAAAGCAATGATGACCTGCGACTATAAGGGCCCTGTAAGCATGATGATAACAAAGATAATAATTGATCCACATGCAGGGGAAATATCAATTGGAAGGCTTTTCAGCGGAACGGTTAAGAAAGGAACCGATCTTTACATACTGAATGGCGGAAAGGCAAAGGTTCAGACTCTAGCTATGATGGTTGGCGCGGACCGTATATCAGTTGATGAGGTAACCGCAGGAAACATAGCCGCAATGGTTGGGCTTAAAAGTGCAATTGCGGGAGCTACAGTATCTTCTATCGATAACATGGAAGCATTCGAACCCATGATACATTATTCAGATCCTGTGGTGACTCTTGCAATAGAGGCCAAGCACACCGCAGATCTTCCCAGGCTCATAGATGTGCTCCGTGACATATCCAAAGCGGATCCGTCGATCGAAGTCGATATAAACCAGGAAACCGGAGAGCATCTTATATCAGGTATGGGTGAGCTACACCTTGATGTCACACTGTACAGGATAAAGAATGATTATAAAGTGGAAGTTGAAACATCAGAACCAATTGTCGTTTACAGGGAAACTGTTGAAAAGAAAGGTGGTCCTTTTGAAGGAAAATCACCGAACAAGCATAACAGGTTCTACTTTGAAATTGAACCGTTGAAACCGGAAGTAATACAGGCAATTGAGGATGGCGATGTTCCACAGGGTTCAAAATTCAAGGATAAAAAGGCGTTAGTTGAGCTGCTCGTAGGAAAGGGCATAGACAGGGATGAGGCAAAGGGTCTTGTATGCGTTGACGGGACAAACATGATGTTTGACGTAACAAAGGGAATACAGTACCTTGACGAGACAATGGAACTCCTGATAGAGGCTTTTACAGAGGTCATGGCAAGGGGTCCTCTTGCCAATGAAAAAGTATACGGCATCAAGGCAAGGCTCGTTGATGCAAAACTTCACGAGGATAGTATACACAGGGGCCCGGCACAGGTAATACCCGCAGGCAGGAACTCATTATACGGCGCAATGTGCGAAGCAAAGCGTGTCCTGCTGGAACCAATACAGCGCGTATTCATATCCGTTCCTCAGGAGGAAATGGGCGCCGCCATAAACGAGGTACAGCAGAGGCGTGGAATAATAGAGGATATGAAGCAGGAAGGAGAAGAAGTTACAGTCATATCCAGAATACCCGTGTCCGGAATGTTTGGTTTCGCATCTGCAATAAGAAGCGCCACTGGAGGAAAAGTCCTCTGGAGCTTCGAAAACGCAGGATACCAGAAAGTTCCGCCAGATCTTCTTGATGGTGTTGTGAAAGCAATAAGGGAAAGAAAGGGATTAAGGCCAGAGCCTTACGACGTGGATTATTATTCGTCTCTCTGATCCTTTAAAATTTATTTTTAACCTTTTAATTATTTCCACTTTTTAATTATATCAAGTTATATTTACATTTTCGGCGATACCCGGGCCCGGAGATCCGGATTTTCCCACTTTGATCTTAATTGCCTGATGCCGGATCTGTTCGGGCGCATGTGCTATTTACGCTGTATAACTTTTTAAACTAGTTGATCAATGCCTTTTTCCAGTATATTTTACATTTTTATTTGTTTTAGAAACAGTCTTCTAGTATCCTGTTTATGGAAATGCATGACCGGGCATCTTGAAGTATTTCAGACACCTAAAATTGATGAGAACCGCTTGAAAGATCTGCTCAAAAAATACTATTCATCGCATTTTCTGATATCAGACGGGATAATGATTGATTTCAGGGGCTGGAATTTCAATGCGAAAATACAGAGAATACTTACCGTGTACCAGCTAAAGAGAATACTCATGGAAGCCGATGACATGCCGTTCATAATATCTGCAGCGGCTGAAATTGTCAATTCATGGCCCGTGAAGGATATAGTTTCCCTGAGCGAAATAATGCAGATCAGAAGCTATTACCGTGGCTGTGACATATATTTTAATGTCGTTGGCAGCTACAATTTCTATAATTTCATACTCAGGCCGGTGAGATAGATGGGCAGAAGCACACCAAGCGCAAGGCAAAGCATAGATTCGCTCGTTTCGGAAATCGAGGAAATGAAGAGGATAATGAGAAAAGGCGATTCCTCTATTGTTGATGATATCATAAGATATGGAAAGACCAATTCTGCTGGCGTAACCTATTCAACCATAGACCCTGACACGGGGTTCATTATTTCCGTACTGGTTGAGGTGGTCAAACGTATATCAATGCTGGAGGAACAGATAAAATAACCCTTTATTCCATGGAAAATGGAAGGACATACAGAAGAATTTATGAGAACAGATCATGGTTTTTTGTAACCGGCGATGCGTATGATCTTGATTTTCTTGCAAGGCAGCTGGATGAAACCGGATTTAGATACGATTTTTCCAGAAGGAGGGATGTTTACGGGGAAATGCCCGGAATAACAGTATACGCCAGGCCTTCAAAAATACCCGGCATTGCAGGGATAATATACGATGGAATAGGCATGGGAAGAAAGTACAGGATATTCAATGCCGATATCAATCCGGTTCTCCGGTTCATGGCTGTTCACGGGCTGAGTTTTTTTGAAACAGCCAGCCCGTACGAAGGAGATCCAGATTTAAAAACGGTTTTTTTTGAATGCGAAGACGGTATGTGTACTACAGGAGGCAAAAAAGCCACGGACGGCGATATTGAAAACGAACTGGAGATCTCGGATATAATTGTTTATTCAAACCCGTACAATTTTTTCATGAAGATAAGGGACATGGGAATCCCATCACATTACTACGGAGGGAAAAGCTTCACATCATACGGCCAGATTCATTACAGGGAGCCTTACGTCGATATTTATGGAAAGATAGCCATAAACTCATCTTCATTTATCTACAGGGAAAGCGGTATAAGCGGTGTAATCGAGCTGTCAAGGATGTCAAGGCTCCCGCCACTGCAGGTATCAATAATAACACCGGGCACGGCGGTATCATCCATGGAGATCGCGGATGCACTGGCAGAAGGTATACTGGTTCCGGCGAAAAAGGATGATAACGAGGATGAAAAGGAAATTCATGAACTTATTGAAAACGATCGGGGAGGGCTGGTTCTTCAGCCACGACCCGGAATATACGAGGGCGTATACGAAATAGACTTCTCTTCAATGTACCCGAGCATAATCGTGAGATACGGCCTGTCGATCGGCAATGATCACTTTTTATCAAGATCGCTTTCAAAGCTCCTGGAAAAAAGGCTTCTGTATAAGGCAATGGATGAAAGCGGCGAAATATACCATAGCAGGAATAAGGCGCTCAAATGGATGCTTCTGACCTCATTCGGATACACAGGATACAGGAACGCAAAGTTTGGAAAGATAGAGATCCATGAGAAGATAACCGGAACAGGAAGGAAAATACTGGCTGAGGCAATACGCATAGCTCATGAAAATGGTTTTGAGATACTCCATGGCATAGTTGATTCCCTCTGGATAAAGGGTGATGGAGACATAAACAGGGTATTATCAGAAATTAAAGCAGAAACAGGGATCGACATCGTTGTGAGCGGACACTACAGATGGATCGTTTTCCTTCCGGAACATGGCGGCACAGGATCACCGTCCAGGTATTTTGGCCTTGGCTACGATGGAAAATACAAGATAAGGGGCATAGACCTGAGAAGAAATGATGTACCGGCAATATCCAGGGAATTCCAGATGGACGCATTGAAAATACTTGAAAGCTGCAAAAATGAATACGATATATATCAAAAATACAGGGATATAAAGGACCTGGAATCATGGTACATCCTTAACATCAGAAATTTTCCGGCGGAGTACTTCTCCATAAATTTTAAGGTATCACGGTATCCGGAATACTACTCAGTGGATACAATCGGCAAACATGTAATCGAAAAATGCATGGAGAGTGACAATGTATATCCTGGAAAAGAGGTAAGCTATGTTGTTTCGGATCATAAAAGAAAAATTATCGGTCTAGGACGGGATTCAAATGTGGACTACAACTTTTACAGGCGGTACCTTGCAAGGGCATTTGAGCCATTTGATTTTATATACAGAAATATGATCAAAAAAGTTCGTTTAGAAGATTTTCAACTTTCCGTATAAGAACGCTTACAGGAACATCATATACAGTTATGAGTTTTGAAACTCCATTTGCCCTGCCCCGCCCCTCAAGCGTTGAATTTATGATCCCGATTCTCTCAAGATTTTTCAGGTCATCGTAGATTTCCGATTTTCCATTATAACTGTACTGTTCGGAAATTATTCCCTTAAAATGGGAAATGCATGCAACATCGGTTCTGCTGCTGTCAGAAAGGCAGCGGCACACGGCTAGCAGCGTTATCAGGCCATCTGCATCCAGTTCTGCAAGCCTGCTTTCTGTTACAAACGGTGTCATCATGGATTTGGCAGCACGGACATCATCGTATTCCACGCGGTCCGCCTTCCTGTATTCAGCTATATACGAAGCCTTCTGAAGGATATCTATCGCATATCTTGCACTTCCGAATTCTGATGATATCTCTGAAATGTAATCAATAATGGAAGAATCATATGCATTTTCAAAAAGGGATCTTCTGGCACGGTCCTGCGCAATGTAATAAAGTTCATCCTTTGAATACCTCCTGAACTTTATTTCATTGAAGATCCCGTAGGATTTTCTGGTCTTTGAATCGAGAAACAGGATGGGATCCTCCATCATGACAAAAACTGTGGAAATATTGACGCCAAAAGAATCTTCGGCCCTTAAAAGGTAATAGATGCCCTCCGGATCATTCCTCAGTATGCTGGATGCCTCATCAATGACAATGATCATATTTTTTCCATATTTTTCAGTTATTTTTGCGAATCTTGAAAATATGTTTGCATATGAGGCCCTTTCAGAAACAATAACGCCCTCCCTTGAAAGTATGTCTGCAAGGACGCTCTTTATCGATCTGTATGAAATTGCATTTTCATAGACCGCATGCGGGGTCTTTGTTTCCCTTATTATATACCTCATCGTAACGGTTTTACCTGTGCCGGAATCCCCATGGACTATAAAATTGGACATTATGCCGTTCATCATAGGATACACGAGGTTCTTTCTGAAAGTTTCTATCTCATTGTCCCTGTAAAGCAGCTTTTCAGGAATGAACGAAGTTTCAAGGCCATCCGGCTTTCTTATGATCAACCTGTATGAAATATGAACATGAATATAATATTTTTTACGCTTTTATACGGGCGAGGGAATCATTCAAACCTAAAGATGGCGATTTCGAGCATGGCGAAATGAAGTGTAAACGCCAGATGAAAATTGATCACTTTTTGCGAAACAAAATTGATCCGTAATATTCATACATTTTATTTTTAATTCACCTTCTTTGGTTCAAGCATTCCATTCTTCTTCCTGGCCTGCAATCTGTATGGTTCTCCCTTTATATTGACAAAAGTGCATTGATCGGAAATCCACATCGAAGAGCCACGTCAAAACCTGTGCATGGCAAAGTGTAAATTTTTACCACGTCCATTTTGAAAAAATTCAGCAATCATTTACGAACTATGATGGTTTAATTCATAAGGCCATTGATGTTACGCCCTTCATGAAGCTATCCGGGCAGCTTTCATCCGTAGCCCTCCTGTCACTGCTCTTCATGACGCTTGGGAATTTTACCGTTTCAGCATATTCACCACTGGCCCCATTCATAAAATCAAGATTCCTGCTCAGCTCTGCGGAACTGGGCCTCATCACAAGCATAATATTCACCGGTTCCTTCGTTATGTCCTCACTGGCAGGCTTCTTTGTCGACCGGCTCGGGAAGAATTCTGCACTCAAAATTTCGTTTGCCCTGATGGCCGCAGGTTCCCTGATAGCTGCCATTTCAATAAATTATGCCGAGCTCGTTTCTGGTTTTTTTATAATAGGTTTTGGGTACGGGATAGTGACTCCATCAACAAACAGCCTGGTTATGGGCGCTTACTATCCAAGGCATGCACGGGCAATGGGCATAAAGCAGTCCGGTGTTCCCTTAGGCGCTGCAATGGCAGCTGTATCGCTCCCTTTAATTGCAATCCATGTATCGCTTGAAGCTGCGCTTTTTGTTATTGCAGCGGTATCGTTGATCATATCATTCCTGGTGAAGAAAGATGTGGTAAATTCAGCCGGGGGAAGTATAAGGAAAGGATATTTCCATGATCTTTTCAGGGCATGGAAGAACGTTGATCTTGTAATGCTCAGTTTCCCGATAGCCTTTCTGTCGTGGGGCCAGCAATCGCTCCTCACATACTACGTTGTTTATATGAAGGTAGGCGGTATCCCTGTAATTTTTGCTGAACTGCTTCTGGCAATCCTGCTTGCCGGATCAGTCGCAGGAAGGCTTTTCTGGGTAAACCTGTCCGCCATGATCTTCCCGAAGAACAAATCGTATATGATATCGCTGCTGATGGTCATGGCCGGAATACTTTTCTTTGCTTTTTCCCGCAGGGAATTTCCAATATTTATATCGGGGTTGATTACCTTCTTCATCGGAATGACTGCAATAGGCTGGAACAGTACGTACGTTACCCTGATTTCTGAATTTGCTCCAAAGAAAGATATAGGACTCTACAGTGGAGTCAGCATGATGATGGTCAGCCTCGGTACGATCCTTGGAACGCCGGTTTCCGGTGAGATCGTTGATATATTGTCCTACGTATGGATGTGGAGGTTCATAGGATCCGGCCTGATTGCCATGGCCATCGTCGTTTTGATTATAAACCGTGTTCCCCGAACCGGGAAATGACATTCACGCCAGAGGTTTTCCCTTCGTTTCAGGTGCAAGGAACAGGGTGACAAAGAAGCCCACAAATTCAAAGATCGCAAAGAATATCAAACCGTATGAAAGCCCGTATGACTTGTTCAGCATATCGGTAATTATCGGAAATGCAACCACTCCAAGTATTGCTCCAATCCTGGACGCAGCTGTGGCTATTCCCATGGCAGTCCCCCTTATGCGCGTTGGAAATATTTCTACGGGATATACGTACGTGATATTTGTCGGGCCCATATTGTGGAAGAAATGCATCATGGCGAAGGCTATGAAGACAAAAATGAATGGAAGCGCGTGGTGCATGGATAAAAGAGCAAAGAAAAGAAGCGATACGCCGGCAAGCCCAAAACCGGCAGTTTCCAGAAATTTTCTTCCGATTCTCTCAATGAATATCAGACATACGATAAAGCCGATCACCACGGGTATTTCCTCAAGGAGTGTTTCCACAACAGTGCTAACATATGAGGCGCCCACAGAGATGAAGATCGAGGGTGTATAGTTCCATACCCCGTAACTTGAAACATCATATGCAAACCACGCAAGGGACACGAATATTATAAGTGGAAGGTAACGTCCTGTAAACACATCTGAAAATTTTGTTTTTCCCGGTTCAACATGAGGAGGTTCGACATCGTTTACGCCAGCTTCCTGTCCCATTTCGTCAGCGACTTTCTTTGCTTCGTCAACCTTTCCAGACTTTACCAGGTAGTACGGGCTTTCGGGAAGTATGCGCCTTACTATGATTACGCTAATTGGAACCAGTGCCCCAATAATATACATGAGCCGCCATGCAAATGATCCTGCATATAGAACTATCGGTATGGAAATAAGGTAAAAAACCATGGATCCAATCGTCCACATGAATATGTTGAAAACAAGGAATGAACCCCTGCTCTTTTTCGGCGAGAACTCTGCCTGTATCGATGAACTGAGGGGGTAATCTGCACCTATCCCGAGTCCGGCCAGCAGTTCAAAGATAAAAAATTCCCATACGTTGGTTGAGAAAGCCGTAAGAAGCAGAAAAACTGTGGTGATGAGAAGATCATAGATATACATGGTGCGCCTTCCGATGCTGTCCGATAAGCGCCCTATTATAAGGCTTCCCGCAAACATGCCTATGTATATGCCGGCTGCTGCAAGGGAAATAGAATACGGTGTCTTCAGAAATATGTTTTCCATGTAAGGCAGTGCAATAGAAAATATTGAAAGAGCGAATCCGTCCATAAATACGCCCATTGAGGAAAGAACGGTTATTACGTCAAGAAGGGGTGTTTTCCTGAGCTCATCAAATCTTACGTTATTGGTTCCGGAATCCAAATTTCTTCGCCGTATGCCACATTTAATACTAGATAAAAAAGTTTAGCAATAAATTCAGAATCATGAATTAGAATTCACTATGATTGTTATAATCTATCAATTTATGCAAAACATGAAAATATAGCGGAACATATCATCCACTTATGACAGAAATATTCATATCTTATTCATCAATAAACTGCCGGAAGTATACAGGTAGCGGAGGTTGTCGAGACTGGTCAAAGGCGATGGATTCAGGGTCCATTTTCGTAGGGATTCGGGGGTTCAAATCCCCCCCTCCGCATAGTTCTTTTTTTGAATTTGACAAGCTATTTCAGCTTTCCCAATGATCTCTTCAATTCATTGGTATCGGAGATTTTCGCAATCTTTTCCTTAACGATGTCTATCTTATTTTCCAGATCGGCGATATCAACGCATAGTTCTTTGCGTGTAAGCTACAGTCAAAGTTCTTCAGAAGGAATATGCAAGCGATTGATGGATATCTCCAGAACATTGATCAAAGATTATAGCCTAATCGCTATAACCGTAATATTTTATTCTGTTTAATACTCGGCATTTATGAATGAGATTAATGCGTCTTTAACTTCAGGTACACTTATCACGGTTAAAGTTGAATAGGCAATATACTGTAATTTTCATCCGCCGGTATCAATCTATAATCCTGCTTAATTTTGTTTCGCTTTAGAATAAACTTTAATCAACATACAATTTTCAATTTGATACATATGATAAGAGTATGGCGTTTTGCCTGTGTTCAATGCCTTTCGCTGATCTAAAGTCATATTTTTTAAGGCGGGCAATTAAGTCCTGATCGGCTATACCAATACCCATAAGCATTTCAAAAACAGTCATTTATGGCAATTATTTGTGAAAAGCGGCCATATTTTTAGCATGACGATCCTGCTGATCAACAACTGGAACGGCTGGAACTGAGATCATAAGGTATATGTCATCGAGTTTCTCCTAAGGAACGAAATATATCGACGGATCTTATGACTCTGCAGAATTCCCCGTTGATTGACGCAAGATTCACTCTGTGAACAGTCTCTGCCGGAATCTCCTCCCCTTTCTCATCCATCCGTGCGTAGGTTGCGCACGCATCTGAGATAACATACGTGTAGAATCCGAGATTTCCGGACATCCTTGCTGTAGTGCTGACACAATGATCGGTTGTGATGCCGCATATGAAGACGTTGATCAAGCGCATTTCCCTCAGTATAGCTTCAAGTTTGGTCCCGATGAATGCGCTGTTCACATGCTTAACTATTTCGATCTCACCATCGATTGGCCTTGCTTCATCCTTGTATTCAAATCCAGGCTTCCCGGCTCTGAGAGGCGAATCGGGATTCATCGAGTCATGCCTCACGTGTATTACGTGCAGATCTTGTTTTCTCCAGAATGTGAGAAGACGGTTTATTACACTTTCTGCATCCGGGTTGTTGCGCTTCCCCCACTTACTGGAATCCCACGCCTTCTGTACATCTATCAGGATAAGGGCTGAGTCTGAAGGAACTTCGATAGCCATTGTGCTAAGATGTCATGCCGGCATATATAAATTATTCCGCTTCCCCCGGAAGAGAAAACTGGAACAGGACAACAAGCATTTCATTTTCCCGATCACCGGATAGATTATACCGCTAATTTTTATGGAAACGATGCAAATTGAACAGTTATATGTAATTGAAATCATGGAATATGCACTGCCGGGAATTTTGTGCGAAACAGCTTCAGATCATTTTATATGATTTCTTATACGTTTACGATTCTTTCACATGTTATTCAGGCTATCCAGTTTCTCTGCCTGCGGGCCATTTTTTCCGGATATTGCTATTCATTTCGCTTCTTTCAAGATCGAAATCCCTTTCTATTGCCCACGGCTTCAGTGCTTTCAAGCAGGAGAGAGGAATATATATCTTCCTTTTCAGTGCATAGGCTTTAATGTAATCACTGAAGGAACCGTGACATACGCTGTCTTCATCTCCTACGTAAAGATTATAGAAAACCTTCTGGAGAGAAAGATTCATACTAGCCTGAAAAGCAGCATCCGTACCTTCAGATATCCTGTTAATCGTTTCCATATCCCTGCAGTATCCGGGAATGAACTTTCTCTTAAACTGTATAAAATCATCTAGGTTTTCGATATTTCTTGAGGTGCTCTTCCTGAATATCCTGTATACAGAAAGCCGTTTGGAATCGTAATACAGTGGCAGGCCCATGGAGACGTATAGATAGAAATAGAACGAATCCACTGCGAGTTTTATTTTCCTGAGATCCGTAACGTGATCAAGCAATACTTCCCTTCTAACTGACATCGAACTGCTGTTGAAATCGGATCTGAGTTTTGCAAATTTCCTTACTATCCTTTTCGCTGGATATTTCGCATAAATGTCTCTTCTAATTACCGGCTGGAAAGAATCAGCAATGTTTCCATTGTAAACCACCGGTGTGATCGAATTTTTGTAAAACTGTACATCCATCGTTTTGAACCGGGCGTTTATTCTCTCAAGTTTTTCTTTCTCGAAGAGATCATCATCGTCCAGAAATGATATAATTTCACCATTCGCCTCTTTTATGGCCCTGGCCACCCTGTCGCCGGATCCATTCGCCCTGTAGACCATATTCGTTACGCCGCTGGCATCCAGGAAACTGTCTATATTATCATCGGTGAAGTCCTTGCTCACAATTATCTCATAGCGATCCCTGTTGACTGTCTGGTTCAAAGCTGATCGTACGGCCTCCATAAGATACGTTTTCCTTCCTTCCGCCGTTATCAGTACTGTTATCATTACCGGGATTCATTATGGCCTATGATGCTATAAATTTTCAGAATACGTCACTTATTTCAACCTGCGGCCAGATCGAAAATGTTCGCGGGAGAGAACGCATATAAAAATTTTCAGGTAAAATACTTTATAAATAAAAATAATAAGGAAGCAATAAGGCAGGCAAAAAACACATCTGGGAACCGGGCTACAGCAATCGCTTCATATGCCAGGAATAAAGCGGGTTAGAATAATTAATCCGTCATGCCATGCGGGAAACCTGAATGAGAGATCTGCTTCATGAAAAAAATACGGGATAATAATGGGATGATGAAGGTGGTATTTCGAAATTATACTGTAATAGGGCACAGAGGAGATACAGAAAGATATCCGG
Organism: Thermoplasmataceae archaeon; assembly: GCA_031961205.1. Lineage (GTDB taxonomy): Archaea > Thermoplasmatota > Thermoplasmata > Thermoplasmatales > Thermoplasmataceae > JAVRLS01. The sequence continues at coordinate 14,615 of JAVRLS010000015.1, forward strand.
AGAACACTTTAGAATCCTTCAGGGATGCGTTTGCCAGGGGATGCGATGCTGTAGAAATGGATGTGCACCTGACTGTAGACGGCTATGTGATGGTGCATCACGATTTCAATATCCGGAGAATGACAGGAATAGAAGGGAACATAGAGGAATCGGAGTACTCCGACATCAAGAAAGCGAAGATAAACGGCAAATATAAGATACCGTTGCTGGAAAACGTTTTCCGGGAATTTCCAGATCAGAAGCTTTTCGTTGAGCTCAAAACCGTAACGGATGATGGCAGGATACTTGACAATGGCCTTGAAAATGCTGTTTATGAGCTTGTAAAGGAATTTGCAAGGTTTGAAAATACCATTATAATTTCATTCAATCCCGTATCGCTTGAAAGCATGAGGGGTATCACGAAGGAAATAGCTCTGGGACTTGATTTTGACAGGACATCACTCAAATACATCGGTGAGGTTAATCCTTCGGATCTGAAGGAGATGGGCATAACAGCGTTCCTGCCTGAAGTGAATTCTGTGGAGATGAAAAGGTACAGGGTTTTTGCGGAAACCGGAATAGAGGTTTTTCCATGGCCTGTCGATTCAAGGGAATCTGCGCTTATCGCTGTGGAAAACGGGGCATCCGGAATAATAACAAACAGGTGCTCCGATCTTCTGGGCCTCTGAGAATGCCATTAAATACGCTAAGAATACCGGATGATTGCCGTATGCGGGATCATAGAAAAGATTAACAACAGTTCTTAACTTTACTAACTGTGATATGAATGATAATTTCAAAAGGTGAATTAAAAGCTGAGATATCGGAGAAGGGGGCACACCTGGATTCTCTTCTTTTCAAGGGCAGAAACATGCTTCTGGAAAATTATGATAATTCGCCGTCGCACTATGGCGCTGCTTTTTTATTCCCCTACGCAGGAAGGGTGAAGGAGGCAATATATCCATTTGACGGCATATACTACCAGCTTCCAAAGAACGACGGGGAAAACAGTATACACGGACTTGTGCTTGACAGGATTTTTTCTTTCAGGAAGCCGGAGGAGGATAGGGCTGTTCTCTCCTACGTACTGGATGATAACGCCTATCCGTCTATACTTTCTGTGGATGTTGAATTCAGGGTATCGGAAAACACCCTTGAAACCGATGTAAAGGTAAAGAATGAGGGCCAGAAAAGGTCCCCGCTTCTCATAGGTTTCCATCCCTATTTCAACTTTGGTGGAAGCTGGACACTTAAGCCGGAGACAGAGACAAAGATCCTGGAATATGATGGATATTTTCCGACCGGCCAGATGAAGAGGTACAATTTTGAAGATGATTCATTTAAAAAGGAATATGACAATGAATTCATGGGAGGTGGAAGTCTTACGCTCAAGGGGAGCTCATTCACCATGACAATGACCAGGAGGAACATGCCCTTTTTTGTAATGTACAACGGAAAATATTCAAAAGGATATTCCCTTGCGGTGGAGCCCATGACCGGTGCGGTAGATTCGTTTAATAACGGGATAGGCCTGATAAAGCTTGATCCGGATGGAGAATTCGACTGCGGCTATTCAGTTTCGTTCACGATGGTGTGAATGGCCTGCATAGATGAAATCCTGAATGACAGCACATCGGGTTCTACGGAACTTGCAGTCAGGATATTCCATTTCTTCGCGGAGAGCGGGCTCACAATCGGGGAACTGCGAAAAGCATCGGAGAGAATTAATTCAAGATTCACCGGCATGGCGCTGATCAGGAACGTTACATCACTTTCACTGAAGATGGCCGAAGATCACAGCTTTTATGATATCCCCGCGATTATCGAAAGGCAGAATGAAGCAGTTGCCGGCATTGCCGCTGAACATATAAAAGAAAGAAAAATTGTCACAATAAGCAACAGCTCCATGGTTTACGATGCCCTTGTCAGTATGCGGGACCTGGAAGAGGTCACTGTGCTCGAAAGCCGGCCAAGGAACGAGGGATCCATAATGGCATCCAGGCTCAGGGACAGGGGCATACGTGTCAGGATAACCACTGATGCCTCAATGTGCATAGCGGTTAGAAGTTGCGGGACTGTTATCATAGGATCGGATTCTATCCTTTCTGATGGAACGGTGATAAACAAGACCGGGTCCATGCCCCTTGCCCTGTGTTCGTCATACTCTGGGAAGAAATTTATAGTGCTGTCGACCGAAATGAAAATAGAAAAAAATTACAGCCCGGGCAATTATCCGGAGCTTGTCAGTCATGATCCCGGGGAGATATCCGGTGATCTTGATGCCATTAATTACTATTTTGAGATGGTCCCTCCCGATCTTGTATCGGAATACATACTGAATTCCGGAATAAAAAAGGGGTGGAAATGACGAAATATGCGGTAAAACTTTTTCTCGTAACGATCCGTATCATTCAATAAAATGCCTTATTTTTAACATGATATGAGACACGAAATTTCAATTCATGCGAAACAATTTTAATACGTATATGTACATAGCAATGTATGATGATAACTAAAAGAGAAGATAAAGCAGTATCGCCTATCATAGCAACAATACTCCTGATAGCCATAACAATTGTCCTTGCTGCTACTCTTTATTCCCTTCTCGGAGGATATGTATCTATCATAAGCTCTCCGACACCAATCGCATCAATGCAGGTCAGCAACAGTTCATCTCCAGGGGGGGATCTGGCTTCATATTCAATATACATATCGGGGATCAATGGCAACGTATCGCTCAATAAAGTTGATCTGGAGATAGAAAATTCTTCGGGAGGTGTTTCCATCGTTCCTCTGGCAACCGGTACATTTAACGTCCAGGACTGGACTATTGTTGTGAGCGGGCCCCCATATCTGAGCGGCCTCACGCTCATCAATATAAAAGCAACATCGACAAACTATATAAAATATGTGAAGCTGATTGACATAGTTACTGGAGGTACAATAGCAAGCCAGAGCATATCGTCT
>JAVRLS010000016.1:0-16785 GCA_031961205.1 Thermoplasmataceae archaeon
CTACTATGGCATGGATTTTGATTTTTCAGAGGATCAGAACATACTCCGGGAAACGGTAAGAAAATTTGCAGAAAGCGTTATTTCACCGAAGATAAATGAAATGAGGAAGGAAAGAAGAATTCCAGACAGTGCATACGAAGGCATGGCTAAACTGGGTATACTTGGAATGACTGCGCCAGAAAAGTATGGGGGAATGGGTGCAGATGCCCTCACCACGGGGATAGTTGCCGGTGAAATAGGAAGAGCCGACCCGACCGCATCGATACCGGTACTTTTCCTTGTTGACAATGCGTGGTCATACCTGCTGAGTAAATATGGAAAGCCTGATGTTGTTTCAGATGTGCTTACGGATGTCACAAAGGGAAAAAAATTAGTGGGCATAGCCTCAACGGAAGCAGGGCACGGATCAGATGTTGTCGGAATAGACACCGTTGCCGTAAAGAAAGGAAATGAGTATATAGTCAACGGAGAAAAATCTTATATCAGCCTTGTGCGTGATATAAAGGAAAGAACCGGAGGATACGTAACGGTAGTAAAAACCGATAAAAATGCCGGAAGTCGCGGGCTTTCGCTTCTATACGTACCCTATTCGGATGATATCGAGATCAGCTATCTTGAGGAGATGGGGAGGGAGGGATCATCATGGGGAACCCTGCGTTTCAACGATCTGCATGTTCCTTCTGAAAATATCATTGGACATGAAAACAGGGGCTTCAACATCGTGCATGAAGGTTTTGAATTTGCCAGGGGGCTCATATCCGTTATTTCCGCATCAGCAGCTTTGAAATCGATAGAAAACGGCATAAATTACATGAAGCAGAGAAAAGCCTTTGGAAAGGAAATTGCCACATTTGAGGGGCTGCAGTTCCAGGTCGCCGATGACGTAGCAAAGATGGAGGCCGCACTTTCATTTGCTTACAGGGCTCTCTGGATCTATGACCAGGAGCAGAGGAATGGAAAATTCGACAGGTTCTATGTCAGCAAGAACATTGCTATGGCAAAACTCACCTGCACCACATGGGCTTTTGATGCCATAAATGATGCGCTTCAGTGGCAGGGGGCGTTCGGATACTCTAAGGATTGCCCTGAGGAATGGGCTCTCCGTGGTATCAGATCCTTCCAGCTGGCAGAGGGGTCAAGGGAGATCATGAAGATGATAGTTGCCAGAGAAAGTATAGGCAAGGAATACATGAGATAATCTTATAATTATATTTATATTTTTAAAAATAAAAATTGATAAGCAATGAAACAATATTAAAACAGGGGTGGATCTGTTGTATTTGGATACGCTGAAGGTACCGAGGGACAGGGTTAAGGTTATTATAGGAAAGGATGGGGAGATAAAGAAGAAAATCGAGGAACTCGGTGAGGTAGGGCTTGATATTGATATAAATGAGGCAGAAGTCCGGATAGATCAGAATGGAGACCCGGTGAAGGCTGATACAGCCAGAACGGTAATACAGGCCATAGGCAGGGGCTTCAATCCCTCGAAGGCAATGGAACTCTTTGAAGAGGGCATGCAGTTCATACTGATATCATTGCGGGATTTTGCAAGGCCAGGATCGAACCGCATAAGGGAAATGAGATCAAGGATCATAGGTACTGGAGGAAAGACGAGATCAATAATAGAAGATCTGACAGGAACATATGTTTCGGTGTATGGCGATACGGTTTCAATAATAGGTGATTATCTTTCCGTAACTTACTCGGAAGAGGCTATAAACATGATTATAAACGGAAGGAAGCACAGGACGGTATACTCGTTCCTTGAGAAGAAGGCCAGGGAGCTGAAATTCAGGAAGATGGAGGAGACTTTCGGATAAACTCACAGGTTTTTTTAAAATTTTTTTAATTTTTATGCGCATAATTTTTCCATGCTTCATGCCTCTGGCCATGGAAAGGTTTAAAAATGTGCTACCGATAAGCCTTAGCTTATTAACGGAATAAAAACAATGGGCGCATATTGTAGCGGGGTAGGGTAGTCAGGAAATCCCGACGGGCTCATAACCCGTAGATCAATGGTTCAAATCCATTCCCCGCTATTCTTTAACGTAATTCTTCAATTCTTCAAAATCTGCGTGTATCTTTCTCTTTTCAAAAAAATTGGATACGTTTCTCACATCCCTCTCAAAAAATTCTTCAGCCGAGGGATGATCTGTTCCGACTGACTGCGCCATATCAATTATATATGTTCTGTTTCTGTAAATGAGAATATTGTATTCGCTCAAATCAGCATGCACGATGCCTGCATGGTACATTTTCCTCATCTGGTTCCTGACATCCTCAAACGTGCTTTCCGTTACCGGAAAATCCTTAAGCTGCGGCGCTGGAGTTTCACGCGTTCCAAGATACGACATTACAAGTATGTTTTTATAAAAGCCCATAGGAGCAGGAACAAGCACCTTTTTTTCCTTTGCTTCCATAAGATTTGTATATTCCTTCTTAGCCCAGATAAGCACAACATTGCCCCTGTCCAGCCGCTCCTTTGAAAAACGGCGATCCCCTATTATATATTTCTTTATGTTCATAAAGTGGAGCGTTGATATTTTGTAGACTTTTACTGCAAGCATTTTTTTGCCGGAGACTGCCCTGAAAACGACAGATTCTTTTCCTGATGAGATCGGGAAATCGAGATAATCTATCTTAAACCTGAAAAATACCGTGCGGAGGGCTTCAAGTGTTCTCCTGTCAAAGACTGCGTCAAGCGTCTTCCTGTCAATATTCCCCCTGTTTGCGAATTCATCCATATCAATGAGCTGTTTCAGAGCCGATCTTTCATCAACCATCTGCCGCACCGGATAATTCAGATATCATTTTCAAACCTTAGAAGTTATTTGGCTAAAAGCGAATTCTAAAAATCATTTAAATATGTCTATAACCTCTGGAAGCAGGTGATTCCTGCTTAAATAGCCAGCCTGTGTCTTGGTGTACCTGTAAACAATATCTGCCTTTTCAGGCTGGAATTCCCATGGCTTCAGTATTACAAGGTCCTTCTCCCGGATCCACATCCTCTTCCTCATTCTACCCGGTATCCTGGCATTTCTTGTATAACCGTCCTCACACATTACCGAGAGGCGCGATGCCCCCTCCATTTTTTCAACTATGCCAAAAAGCTCCCCCTTTCTCTTGTTGGGGAGAATAACACGGCCCACTGATTCTTCTACTTGGTCTACGGGGCCCGTGTTTGCTGTTTTATTATCATTTACCTGATCTTTAGTTTCCATCCATTAATGTTATCGCATACACCTATAAATATATGGCATTTATTGCTTGACACTTATTGTATTCACATTAAAGTACCTTGAAACCGCATCTTTGAACAATTTTATATTTTTTCCTTCCTTCCCTATAACCTTTCCAATTTCTTCCGGCTTGACTCCGACGACGACATCTATCCTGTTGTTCTTCCACGATATGTCTATTTCATTGACGCCATACCTGAAAAGAATATTTCTTACGAATGTGAGAAGATCCTTCGATGATTCTGCCACAAGAATGTGTTTGTTGATTTTTTCCTTCAGATCTGTTATGACATCCTTGTTTCTCCTGAACATCTCTGCCATCTTCCTTTCTCCAACAATAAAAAGTGTCATTTCATCATTCTCAACACATTCAAGAAGATCTATCCTTGCTATCTTCTCAAATATGGCTATATGCGACATGGTTTCATTATCAACGGTTATTTCTTTCATGCAGATTCCTCATTTCTTTTTCGGATAGCCTTTGTAGATGACGTCTACCGCGCCGGTGCCAAGAGTTATGGGCTGCCCGACGATGATGTTTTCCGCTACACCCGCAAGCTTGTCAACCTCTCCAAGTATCCCTGCCTTAAGAAGATGCTTTGTAGTGATTTCGAATGCGGCCCTGGCAAGAACACTGCTCTTTCTTCCAGATATACCTGTCCTTCCAACGGCCCTGACATACCCGCTGAAGGTCATCATGTCTGCAACAAGCATTAGATGCCTGACATCCACATTGAGCCCCTGTTCCTGAAGTGTTCTCTGTGCCTCGTTGAGGATGGCGTTCCTTGCGGCTTCAACACCCAGCACAGATGATATTTCCACTATATCGTTTGTATATGTCCTGGTTGAATCAACCTCATCAACCTCAAGCACTTCTTTGAGATTGGAACCCTGCGTGTAAATGACCCACCTGTGTTCCTTTCCTTCGATTCTTGCTATCACCCGCTTTATACCGTTTATTCCCTTTATGTTGTGGTATTTCACATCTTCCTGCGCACGGTAAAGTTTCTTGAATGACTGTTCCTGCGGCTTAACGATTATGGAATCGTTCTCTTCTATTACCGTTATTCCCTTTACCTTTGAAAGCGCGCTGGTTATATCCGATATTTCAAGAAGGCGATCCTTCATTCTTACCGGATCAGGCCTTATTGTAAGGGTGAGATCACTTATGTCCGTAATTATGTCTGCGACGTCAATTACGTTTGTATTTTCCAGCTTTTTCACAACCTTCATAACTGTATCGTCATCCTTTTCATACTCAGGTTTCAGAAAAATTGTCATGGAAGGTGTGCTGGGTATTCTTCTGGCGTCAACTATCTCTATTAGCCTCGGAAGGCCGAGGGTAACGTTCATTTCCCTCACACCTGCAAAGTGGAACGTTCTCATGGTCATCTGCGTTCCCGGCTCCCCTATGCTCTGTGCCGCTATGATGCCCACGGCCTCATATGGATCTATCAGCTCGTTGGTTATCTCCTCACCTATTGTTTTAAGCATTTCCCTGTACTTTTTCTCACTCCATTTTGGCTTAAGCTTAAGTATTTCCTCGGCTATAGATTCAGGTATTGAATAACCGTATTCTTTTGCATCGGATATTACTGAAAGTACATTCTCATTCATTGCCTTATCGTACTCGAACTTCTCGGTTATGTTTGTTTTATCCCTGATTCCAATTGCAAAGGATGATATTTCATCGACTCTTTTCCCTTCAACCTTGAACTCGTTTATTGTTGTACCTTCAAGCCTGTCCACGGAAGATATCCTGAGAACAACCTTAAGGCCTGTTTTCTTCTTCTGTATCGCATTTTCATTTCCCTTGTAGTCCGATATCTCATCGATGCGCAGATGGTAATTAAAATCCTTTTTATTTACCGTGACGTATGCGTCTTCAATATTCCCTTCCGGAATGTAATCGATGGCATATTCGCAAGGAAGATTTTTTATAATCGATTCCATATTTTTTTTAGTGTCTTTCCATAATAATGATGGCAAATTATCACCTTTTCTCGCTCTGGTCAAACAGGATGTAATTTACATCCACAGCCTTTCCCTTTTCACTTCTTGTTGGATCTACTCCGTCTTCGCCGTACCTTATCTGGACGAGCGAACCAACGGTATCCTTCACCTGGCGATCCTTATCCACCTTGAGATCTTCAAATGCATTGATGAGCCTTCTCTGCATATAACCGCTCCTTGATGTTCTTACTGCGGTATCAACAAGACCCTCACGACCTCCTATGCTGTGGAAGAAATATTCTGAAGGGTTAAGCCCGCTCATATATGACGATCTTACGAAACCCCTGGCATCTGCCCCTATATCACCGCGTTTGAAATGCGGAAGGGTCCTGTTGAAATATCCCCTGTTAAGGCGGCCGCCCCTCACAGACTGCTGCCCGACAATACCCGTAACTTCCGATATATTCAGCATCGTTGCCCTTGCGCCCGACCTTGCCATTATGACCGATGGAACGCTGAGCCCGAGATATGAACTTGCAATTTTTCCTGATTCATCCCTTACTATTCCAGCCTCTGAAAGTATCTCTATTTCAAGCGTATCTTCCACTGATCTTCCTGGCGCAGACTGGAGCTCCCCGCGTTTGTATGTCTCTATTAGCTTGTTTATGCGATCTTCAGCCTGCTTTACAAGTTCATCTATTCTTGCGGTGGCGCTTTCAGGTATATCATAATCGCTTATTCCTGTGGAAAAGCCACGATAACTTATGAAACCAACCGCAAGACGCGTCATCCTGTCTATGAACTTTGCAGTTTCATTAGGCCCGTATTTCCTGAATATTTTGTCTATTATTGCCCCTGAAAACGGAGAAACAGCGGATTCGTCGATGGTTCCATGAATGAGCTTTCCATTCACGATGGTTGCATAGGTATCTTCCTTTGTCTTTTCAAATTCGCAGGTTTCCGACGATCCGGAACAGAGTTTGCTCCTGAACTTTACATTCAACCCTTTTGGCAGTATGGTAGAAAAGATGTCCCTTCCTGAATAATATGTAACTCCATCTACGATCGTAGCTTCGGGCATAAGATCGGCCTCAAGGTAGCACGTTATGTGTATCATCTGCTTCGGAGAATAAAGCGGATTGTCATGCGTCAGGAGAAACAGCGCAGTTATGTGATCATGGATGCCTCCTATAATCGGGCCTCCGAATCTGGGAGACATGATGTTTTCCTGTACTTTCATGATTATTCTTGCCTCTGCCCTGGCCTCTTCCTTCTGTATGACGTGAAGGTTCATTTCATCACCGTCAAAATCTGCATTATAAGGCGTGCAGACTGCGAGATTGAACCTGAATGTCTGGCCGGGCAGTATGCGGACGGTGTGACCCATCATGGACATCCTGTGAAGTGAAGGTTGCCTGTTGAATAATACTATATCGCCTTCCATGAGCTGCCTTTCGACTGTCCATCCGATCTCAATCCTCTTGCTATTTTCTTCAGCATTCTGTGCTGTTATCCTGATCCTTCTCTGGTCCGGGCGTATGATGTAATTTACCCCGCACATGTATTTTCCGAATTCGTCCCTTGGCTCTGGCCCTCTCTTCACAAATTCACGCATCTCATCGATGTTGAACTGGTTTATCATAACCGGGACAGTGAGTTCTCTTGCTGCCTTCTCCGGAACACCGACCTCGTTCACGGACAGGTACGGCTCGGGCGAAATAACGGTACGGGATGAGAAATTAACCCTCTTACCTGACAGGTTTGACCTGAAACGACCCTCCTTTCCCTTCAGGCGCTGAACAAGTGTTTTCAGCGGGCGCCCTGATCTGTGCCTTGCCGGCGGAATCCCGGGAGTCTGGTTGTCAAAATATGTCGTAACGTGGAACTGTAGCAGATCCCATAGATCTTCAATTATCAGCTGTGGTGATCCGTTATCCCTGCTTTCCCTTAAACGCTGGCTTATACGTATAATATCAACAAGCTTGTGCGTCAGATCGTCTTCGCTTCTTTCACCGGTTTCAAGCGTTATTGAAGGCCTCACATTTATTGGTGGAACCGGAAGTACGGTCAGGATCATCCATTCCGGCCTGGCTGTCTTCGGGTTAAAACCGAAGAACGGCAGATCATCATCAGGTATTCTTTCCAGCCTTTCTCTGACCTCTTTCGGAGTGACCTTGATGACACCTTCCCTGAACGTTGTTGGCTTATCAAGAATAATCTTCGACTGCTGCACACCGCAGTGCGGGCAAACCATTCTCTGTGATGCTATATCAATGATTCTTCTGGTTATTATATCTATGTTTTCGGGATCCTCAGATTCAAAATCGAGCTTCTTGATTTCCAGCCTGTATGAATTGATCTCATCGTCGGTGAGCTTTATCCTTCCGCAGGCCTTGCATGTTGCGTCCAGAAAAGTCTTAATTTCCTTCACGAACCCTACATGAACGACAGGCATCGCCAGTTCAATATGACCGAAATGGCCAGGGCACTCGTCCACTTTGCCGCCGCACGTTGCACATCTAAGTCCCGGCTCTATAACGCCCATGTGAAGGTCCATGAGTCCACGCTCAATCGGATAACCGTCATCATCATAGGTATCTGCGGTTATAACCTTAACCTGTGAAAGCTTTCTTATCTCCTCCGGAGAAAGAAGCCCGAACCTGATGCTTGAAATTCTTTTTGAAATGCCCATCATCTCATATCACCCAGCATAAGCCTCATAACAACACCAAGAGACATTAGCTCGTCCCTCATAAGCTTGAAAGCATAACTCGTTTCAATCGGGTAAATATTGCCGGTATTACCGCAAATAGGGCACCTCAGCGTTCCCTTTCTCCTGTCATATATGGCAAGATGTCCGCATGATGGGTTCCCGCACACGTAGAGAACTGTCCCGTCACTCTGATCAAGAAGGCGATCCTTAATAACCATTGCTGCTCCGTGTGCTATGAGCGTATCCCTTTCCATCTCTCCAAACCTGAGGCCCCCCTGCCTTGAACGCCCTTCTGTCGGCTGCCTTGTGAGAATCTGTACGGGTCCCCTTGATCTTGCGTGGAACTTGCCGGCAACCATGTGGTGCAGCTTCTGGTAATATATGACACCGACAAATATGTCGGCCTTAAATTTCTCACCGGTTATACCGTCATACATGACTTCGGTTGCAGATTTTCTGAAGCCGTATTTCACAAGATCTTCCCTTAAACTCTTTTCCGGTTCGCCGCTGAATATTGTTCCATCTATGAGACTTCCGCTTTCAGACGCAATCTTGCCGCCTATCATCTCCAGTATATGGCCGACTGTCATTCTTGAAGGTATGGAATGCGGATTGAATATAAGATCGGGTATTATGCCATCCTCGGTAAACGGCATGTCCTCCTGGGGTACAACAAGCCCTATAACTCCCTTCTGCCCGTGCCTTGAAGCAAACTTGTCACCGAGCTCCGGTATCCTCTCGCTCCTGACCTTGATTTTTACCACGCGGCTGTTGCTTTCAGAAACTGTCAGAAAGACATTATCGACAAAACCTGATTCGTTCGTTCTCATCGTGATTGAAGATTCGCGGCGCCTCTGAGGGCCCAGTTTTTCCTCGCCCTCCTCCAGAAAACGCGGAGGCGAAGTCTTGCCTATGAGTACGTCGGATCCTTCGACATGGGATTCCGGGTATATAACCCCATTTTCATCAAGGTTTTTATAATATTCTTCTGCCCTTGCCCCTATAACGTCATGCGTTGGAATCTCAAACCGGTCTTCCTGGCCTCCGGGGTATCTTCTTTCCTCGGCAGAATACGTTCTGAAAAACGTGCTTCTTCCCAGGCCGCGCTCAATTGCAGCCTTGTTCATCACAAGAGCATCCTGTATATTGTATCCCTCATATGAAAGAACCGCAACAACAAAGTTCTGGCCAGCGGGCCTGTGATCGTAATGTATATAGTCCATGACTCTTGTCCTGACCAGGGGAACCTGCGGATAATGCAGGAGATGGCTTCTGGTATCCGGCCTTATGCGCACATTCGACTGCGCAAGACCAAGAGACTGCTTTGCCATAGCCGAGGCTATTGTTATCCTCGGTGATGAATTATGTTCAGGATATGGAATAATGGAAGCAACAACACCGAGTATCATTGCAGGATCTATCTCAAGATGGGTATGATCAATGTTTATGAGCTTTTCACCACTGAACCGGCTGTGGCAAAAACCGCATTCCAGTGTAATGCTTTCCTCACCTGGATTGAACCAGCTTACAATGGATCTGTACAGATATGAACCGCAGTTGGGGCACTTCTCAGGTATATTATATGCGTACATGGCTATATACGCATCTTCCTCTTCTTCAGCATCCAGCCATTCCAGAGCCCCGAGCTTTACAAGGTCCTTTATTTCATATTCATTGTTTTTTAGCCTGTCCAGCATTTCCCTTGTTATGACGGTTTTGCCTTCCTTTACAATCAGAAGCGGGCGCCTTAGCCGGCCACGATCGCAGTTGACTATAACTTCATTTGTATTATCATCAAACCTGACATTCACTTCATCAGAAATCCTGCCACTTCTTCTCTCCGATCTTATCTGTTTCACAAGATAAACAGGATCATCGTGATATCCAATAAAATCACCATTCAGGTAAACACGGCCTCTATTCGGGTTTTCACCTGATACCTCCTTTACGTCCATACCCTTCAGGACTTCCATTATAGATTCGGTGTCTATTCCCTGCGTAACATTGATCAGGAGAGCAGCGTTTTTAACTAATCCGCAGTTCTGGCCTTCCGGAGTCTCATTAGGGCATATCCTTCCCCACTGCGTTGGATGCAGGTCACGTGCCTCGAAATGCGGTTGTGTTCTTGTCAGAGGCGATATTATCCTTCTCAGATGGCTTATTGTGCTCAGGTTTGAGACGCGATCAAGAAGCTGTGATACGCCGGTTCTCCCTCCTATCCAGTTCCCGGTGGACATTGCATGGAGTATCCTCTGCGTGAGAAGATCCTGCCTTACGGCCGGCCTTATCTTTATCCCGCGCTTCCTGTTATAAGTCTTTTCAAGCTGATATTTAAGATCCTTCATAACGGATTGGAATGCGCTTCTGAAGAGCTCATCCATCAGGTCGCCCGCAAGTTTAACTCTCTTGTTTGCAAGGTGGTCCTTATCGTCCTCTTTCCTTATGCCCAGGCTCAGTTCAAGAAGCGATCTGGCCATCCTTCCCAGGTATATCGCTTTACGTATACGGTCGGAAGGCGTATCCCCGAGATGCGGAAGCAGTGAGTGGTCAAGCATCTGTGATATCTTCTTATCCCTGAATTCCTTTGCCTGCCCGGCAGCAAATCTTTTTTCAAGGTATGTTATGGCGTCTTCGCGGTTTTGAACACCGTTAGGAGGCAGATTTTTGGGATTTTTTGAATCCTCTATGTTTTCGTATATTATAGGTTCCATTGCTGAAACTGAAGCTATTGCATCGTGGGCATCAACATCACGCTCCAGCCCCAGAGCCTTCATCAGTATTATTAGCGGTACAGTGCCTGCCACACTTGGAATAGAAACGTTGATGGTTCCATCAGAACCTTTTTCCATTGATGTAAGTGCCCGGAATCCGCCGCGCTGTGAAAATACCTTGGCCACTTCAACCTTGGATTCGTATCTTTCTTCCCATTCAACAAGGATTTTATTTGGCGCAAGATCTTCAAGAGAAACTATAACCCTTTCGCTGCCGCCTATAATAAAGTAACCCCCCGGATCATCAGGATCTTCGCCCACATACTGGAGTTTTTCCCTTCTTGAGAGCCCGATAGGCCCGTTGTTCTTTTCGATATACTGATCGAGGTTGTTCTCGTGAAGTGTACATATTTTTGACCTCACCATCACCGGAACGTCCCCTACCTTTATTGTTTCGGATCCCTTTTCTATACCGTCCTCAACTATGCTCAGCTTTAATTTGACAGGGGACATATAATTTAAATCCCTGAGTCTTGCCTCGTTAGGTGTGATCTGGTTGGAAGCCCCGGATGCTTCCTTTATTTCAGGCTTACCGACGAATATTGTCTGTTCCCCGATATATTTGCCGTTTTCACGCCGCCTTCCGTAGTATACCCTTATATCATGGCCTGATGTTTTTGCAGGGTCCAGTATCATTACTCCGGGATCAGAATCATCCGAAACTTTTGTTTCATCCACTATCTGCTGCATTATGCTGTTAATGTTGTCTGGCGTGGAATAAAACGAATTCATTGAATCGATTTGATGGTTCACGATACCGGATTTTTTAAAAAATGCATCAATAATTTCTTTCACTTAAACACCTCAGATGTAACAACTCTATAATAAACAGAATGGCCCATTGTAGAACTTTTCCTTATAATCTGAACCATTGTGCCATCCTTAATCTTGCCGTGAATGGATTCAAGTGCCTTAATAACCGGATCGTTAATGCTGATTTTTGGAAGATAATCTTTTTCTATGTTAAGTTTGCTTAATATTTCCTTCTCCTCTTCTTCACTTACAAGATGATGTTCTGGCACAAGCCCATGGTCTAATACATTAAATTTCGCCATTTTCAACCACACCTGACGGGCCCAGGGGGGTTCGAACCCCCGACCGCCTGGTTAAAAGCCAGATGCTCTACCTGGCTGAGCTATGGGCCCATTACTGAAAGCCTACATCGTTTCTCGATTAATAAACGTTTTTAAGCGTTCGGTCTTAATTCCTGATCGATATTTAAGTTTTGGCAATGAAGCTGCGGTTGACCGGCTACTCGTCCTCAACGCCCCTGTATCTTTTTAGTGATACCTCAAATATTTCTCCAAGGGATCCAAGCGTGTTGAGTACTTCATCCACTGTACTCTGGTCTACATTCATATTCCTGGCAGCAACGACGATGTCTTCGTATTTACAGCCCTTTCCGTCACTGTCATTCTCTTTGATATATTTCAGAATCATATCTCTGGCCTCCGGCACCTTTGCTTCTGCCTTGGAAGAAACAACCGCAGTTTCTATGCCGTCAATAAGCTTCTGAAAATCATAATCCTTAAAGTTCTTGATGGATGCCAGTGCACATTCAGCTTCATAATTTGTATAGCCCATCTGAACCATTTTATTAATGTCAGGATCCTCTATCTTCATGATCTCCCTTATGGCAAATATTTTTTTCTTTGTACTGTAAGATGTCATGATCGTCCAGTAATCCATTTCGTTTGTTTCTATTTTTGAAACTATTTCAGGCCTGATCGAAAAAATATAACTTCCTTCATTCGTCTTGAAGGGATTTATCTTTCCTGAAAGCATAATTTTATCTTCAGTTTCAAGTGAATCGAGCATTTTCTGTTCCTCAGGATTAAATCCGCCTGCGAACGCTGATACGTAAAATAGTCCAAGGGAATCTGAAACTGTAACCCGTGTCATTTTATCATCAGACTGCTTTGACATCACAGTTCCACAGAACAGAACCCGCTTTGCTTTTGTTCCCAGAGGCGTCAGGGCGTATAGTTTTTTTTCTTCATCTTCAAGTGCTATGGCATCTCTGAGTTCCGATGAAAATATCCAGTTGTCTCTCTCACGTTTTCGCATCATTGGAATTCCTCCTCAACTAATTTTTCAACACTTTTAACATCGTCCGGACCGATATCTTTAATGGAAGTTACACGCAATGAAAAACCATTGTTTCCGGATCTTATATTCCCGGATACGGAAAGACATTTTCCTTTAAGATTTTTTTCCATCAATGGATGAAGATTGATTTCATAGGCTCTTTTCTGGAATTCATCCGCTTTCATGTTTATAAATGGGAGAAGGGAATCGCTGTTCACAAAACACATCAGGTCTTCCGTTCCATCAGAGATGAGGAAATAACCAAAAAGATCGAATATGGCCGGAGCATCAGGATGGTCTTTGCAGTGATCATCCTCAAGTATCTTTCTGCACACGGAACATTTCCTGTTAATTTTTACATTCGCTCCGACACTTATAACAAAACCGTTGACAGTTATGCCTCCGACCGGAGATTTAATTTCCGATATAAGCATGTATTTTTTGCCCTCCGGGATTTCTGCCTTTACTTTTTCGATTTCAGTGGTTTCTCCTATCGAAAGTCCAAGATAACCGTTGAACTGGGAGACCTTGGCCCCGTCAATTTTAACGGTTGAATTTTCTTCAAGCTTTTTCCCGAATGACGAAATCCTGACCCTTGCAGTTTCATCTTCTATATATCCCTGATATACCAGGCGTTCCTGGCCGTCACGGATATATTTTTTCTGCGAGATTCCGGTGATTCTGCCTATAACCGATACGTAGTAAGCATTTGCGGGTATATCCCTTATCTTTAAAAGGTCCGATACCCTCTTGACCTCAATGTCTTCGTTTGGCTTCAGGATCACCTGCGACCGTGAATCAATATAAAACCTTATTTTGCCGTTGTATAAATTTGATGAGCCGTTTTTGATCTCCACAGCATCTCCGGATTTTACAGTAGCGATCAGAGTCCATGCCGTGAAAGGTATGGTTCCAGTATCGTCTCCTAATATTCCGTAATAATACGTCGTTTCCCCTTTCTCGTTTTTTGTGACTCTTTTATCGACTGAAAGAATTTTTGCAATTATATCAATGTTCTGATAATTTTGGTTTATGTCTTTTATCTTATATTTCATGATATATTACCGGCCTTAACTTGATCTCAAATAACTATATATGTTTTCATCGGCAACTTTGCACCGGATTCATGTCAATTGCTTTGTCTATGAGAGTTCGTATGAATCTTATCGTTTTAAGGTTGCTATCGTAATATCCATGATTTCCGGATACCGCAGGCCCGGAGATATTCTTCCATTCACGTAAAATCTCTTAACTTAGCGGATACAGGCATACATGGATCGGCATGTTATTCGATCAATTCCATTTCTGTCCGCAAGCCTGCAGGATGTGGATCGAATGATTCGGCTCTATTTTTTAATCACCGGCGATTTCGAAGGGAATAGATGCTTGCCAAAGTTAAAATATATAGTTTACATAACTGAAATATAATCAAATATAAATATCAATCTTTAAGGAATTAAAAGTGATATACATGGATCCGGAACACTGTGATTTTAAGAACGTTGAGAAAATATTTCCATCTCAATTTGAAAAAAAGGAAAGAATCATGGCAGCATTAGCGAATAAAAATCGAATCGCAATAATTTACGCGCTCCTCAAATACGGTGAGCTATGCGCGTGTGATCTTTCGCCCGCAATTGGACTTTCACAACCAGCCGTAACACTGCATCTCCAGAAGTTATACAATGCCGGAATACTGAAGAAAAGGGAGAAAGGGAAATTTACCTACTTCTACATAAACGATGATGAGAGGGCATTAATCTCTTCATTTATACTTGAAAATCACCCGCTTAAAGCTTAAAGCATATTTAGTTCCAGAAGTTAGATAAGATGAAAAGCTGATGATCTATCCTATCAATGCAAATATAACAAATGGATTTTTAAAAAAGAACCGAAAAATAATGGCCGGATTATCGCTCCATGAAATTTACATGCGCGGAAATAGAACAGATCGTTTTATTTAAAAACACTTATGTTTAAATAAGTAAATATATTGATATATCATGGAACCTTTTTATTTTAAAAAATATGATGAAACGATAGGGATTGCCTGTGATATCAATGATCTTAAAAAGGAGATTCAAAGACTCAAAGTAGAGAATCCGCTCAGCGTTGAGTACCATTTAAGAGAGGGTCATATAGTGCAGTGGTTAAATTATATAGGAGAGAAAAAGGCAGCTTCGGAATTAGCCGGCATTAACGATATTGACGGAGCATTGAAAATTCTGGAACAGACCGGGGCCCACAAGAGGAAACCCGGAGGAATGGGGGGAGGTCCAGGGAGCACGAAAAAGAAGATGGGGGTAAAGTCAGGATTTCAATAGGCAATAATTCGAATTGCATTCATAAAAGATCCATTAACCGTTCATAAGTGGCTATCATTTCGAATCCAACAGACCATATGGTTAACTCATCCTGGAAAATCGAGTACTGATCCTTTATACCCGAAACATCGGATATGAAATCACCTTCAGAGAATCCTCCAATTATCAGTGTAATATTTTTTCCATTTATAAAATCTTTAGGTTTCGCAAATTTTCCTCTTGGTGTTAATACTATATTTTTTTCAGAGTTTATCCCTGATACAAGGTCAGCAAGTTTTTCCTCGTGAAGAGATAGAAGTATTTTATCCTCTGGCCCAATTGTCCTCTTTTTAAAGAGATCTTCAAAAAGACCTATGAATCGGTTATAGGATTTCGGAATTCTTGTTAATGGATTAATATTTATAACCTCATTATTTCTGGTGTGTATATAGGTTCTGAGCATATTCTTCCTGTTCAGTATAGATTCCTGTGTAACCTGAAGCAGGATGTATATTATATCTGGCCTTCCTCTCCTCTTTGACATTAAAGGGAAGTATTTATCTATGGACGTATGCAGATAATTAGAATCGAGTATCATATCTTCTGCTTTCTTGTTCCGATTCTTGGCAAACCTTCTCACAACGGGATCGCCGATCATTTCGGATGGAATTGTTTCAAGCTCTGCATCTGCAATAACTAAATTCAGCATATGCATGGCAATTTCATCTAACTTAAATTCTTTATCCCTTCCAATGGAGTTTGTTTAAAATATATCATATTATTATACACTGATGGAAAGCAAGCAGCTTGGATTGATTGATGTATTTACCGGCACGGGAAAGGGGAAAACAACAGCAGCTTTTGGCATCGCCTTCAGGGCGCTTGGCTGGGGCTATAACGTTTACGTGTTGCAATTCATGAAGCTCGGTACGTATGGAGAAAACAAAGCTGCACTGATTTTTGACAGAAATTTAAAGGTTGATTATGTCGGAATGCCATACTTTATAGCGTGGGAAGGAGACATTCCTGAGGAGGATCTTAATAAGGTTAAAAATGTGGTTATATGTAAAAAGGGAGAACCCCCGGCTGAATATATTCAAAAAGTTAGGGAACATTATGAGAAATCCCTTTTGGAGCTGGAATCAGGCAACTGGAACGTTTTCATATATGATGAAATAAACGTCGCCTTATATTATAATTTATTGCAGATAAAAGATGTAATAAAAATAATGGATATTAAGCCGGAACATACAGAACTGATATTTACCGGTAGAAAAATCCCGGATGTGATAATGGAAAGGGCTGACATGATCACAGAGGTTTATTCTCCAAAACATCCATACCAGAAAGGAATTCTTGCCAGAAAGGGTATTGATTTTTAAATTTTATAACCGGGATGCTATTTTCTAAAAATAAGAAGATAGAGCAGGCCTAAAGATTTACGACAATATAATATGGAATATAGATATGGAACGCCGGGATTTACGCCTGTGAAGAATTTAATGACGGTACATATGAACAGTAAAAATATCGATTATGTCTCCATGAAGCACAGAAATTGATCTCTCAGGTCTGCTAGTTCGTTATGTGAAAATAAAAAGTTTTATACACATGATCTATCACATAGTTAGGGCTCGTAGTCCAGTGGTTACGACGCCGCCCTTACAAGGCGGAGATCACCGGTTCAAATCCGGTCGGGCCCATATTATATGAGG
>JAVRLS010000017.1:0-16151 GCA_031961205.1 Thermoplasmataceae archaeon
TATCTTGCTTGCGCGTGAGAACGACTTATCTATTAATTCCTGACTTCTCAGGATTGTGTTCATTTTCATCAGCATAAATTATCCTTTAGTTCCTAATGGCAAACTGAATAAATGTTTTCCTATTGGATACAACATTTACGGTTTTTTCGCAGCATCGTTTTATATAGTTAATCAAATTCAGGTATAAATGTTTTAATATAAGAATTAAAAATATTTAAGAAAGTTTCGTAATATTTAAATACATGTTTTGTATATACTTTATTGCAATGGATAACTGCCATGTATTATACATCAAAGGTAGGGAAATGATCATAAGCATGCATAATGCCGTGAATCTCAGGACAAAGGTATACAGCAAAGATGGCAAGAGAATCGGTAGTATAGTTAAAATTCTCGGACCCGTATCAGGTCCATACGGCATTGTCGGCCTTGAAGGCAGCATCGATCCAGTTGATGAGGTTTACATCAAATAAAGGGTGATTTTATGGTTGAAAATGTGAAAAAGAAAAAAATTGAAGAAATTGACCGGTGCCCGGAATGCGGTTCGACCAATCTTATCAGGGATTATGAACACGGCGAATTGATATGCGGGGAATGTGGCGCTGTTATTGAGGATTCTTTCATCGACCAGGGCCCTGACTGGAGGGCATTCGATTCTGAACAGAACGACAGCAGGGCAAGAACAGGATCGCCCATGACATTCACCATACACGATAAAGGGCTCTCAACAGATATCTCATGGAAGAACAAGGATTCCTACGGGAGATCGATACCAACCAGGAACAGGGCCCAGCTTTACAGGCTCAGGAAGTGGCAGAAGAGGATAAAGGTTTCAAACGCAGCTGAAAGGAACCTTTCCCAGGCTCTTCAGGAACTCGAGAGAATGGCTTCAAACCTTAGCATACCGAACGATGTGAGAGAGACTTCCGCAGTGATTTACAGGAAGGCCGTCAAGCAGAACATGATACGTGGCCGCAGCATAGAAGGAGTTGTTGCAGGCGCGCTTTATGCCGCATGCAGGATAACCGATGTTCCGAGAACGCTTGGTGAAATTGCATCGGTCACAAGGGTAAAAAAGAAGGAGATCGGAAGGACATACAGGATAATGAGCAGGTACCTGAAGCTCAACATCATGCCGTCAAAGCCTGAGGATTACATAAGCCGTTTCTGTTCAAAGCTAAAGCTGTCAATGGACACAAGGGCAAAATCAATGGAAATACTTAAGCAGGCTGAAAATACCGGACTGACATCCGGAAAGGGGCCGACCGGTGTAGCAGCTGCTGCAATATACATAGCATCACTTATGACCGGCGAGAGAAGAACCCAGAGGGCTGTTGCCGAGGTTGCCGGCGTGACCGAAGTAACGATCAGGAACCGCTACAAGGAGCTTACAGAAAAGTTATCGCTTAACGTCGAACAGTGAGATCACTTTAAGCGAAACTTCATAACACCTCATGAAATCATCAGCAATATTGTTCATTGAGGATAAACTTAATTTTTTTATTTCTATTTCGAGGTTTCCATCCCTGCATGATATTTCTGTATCGCTGTAGTTGTCCTGTATCAGGGAGTTCTTTAAAATGCCGCATGATCCGTAACCCTCGAATGAAAGCTTAATATCGACATAATTGAGCATTCAGGATCGCCATTATGCAGAGGGCCGGATTCGAACCGGCGGATCCCTTCGGAAGCAGATCTTGAGTCTGCCGCCTTTGACCTGACTCGGCAACCTCTGCCCATTCCCGGATAACTTCCTTCGATATCACTTTAATGTTTATAATTTTTCTATTTTATCTATTATACTGTATAAATTGTCGCATCTTATGTTAATGCCGGCACCTGGATTTTTCGGCGAATGCTTTGATATAATTACCGAGACGGCAGATCTTGCATGTATCGATCCGTTCTCATATTCATCTCCAACCGAAACGGTCTGTTCTTCCGATATGCCATATTTTTCCTGTACCATCCTGACTATTCGATCTTTGTGCGCAGGATCGACCTCTGCATCACCTTCCGGTATTATAGTCCCATCGGCCAGGGTACCGATCTTATTGGAATGGATCTCATCAAAGCAGCTTTCCTTCTCTATACGGTCTGCAAGCCACGAGATGCCGCCAGAGACAATAACCTGTACTATCCCGTTCTCATGCATGGCTTCCGACATATCCTTCAGGCCCTTTCGCAAGGGTATCTCATCAAGCACCGACTGTACATCTTTCCTTTTTATCCTGGGATAGCGGGAAAGCCATGCCTTTATGTCGTTTATAAAAAAATCGTAATAGCTTATCATGCCCTTCCTGTAAAGGTTGAAGGCATTGTGGTTGTTTATGCCCAAACGGTCATGCACATACTGCCAGCTGCTCGGATTTTCCGTCAGTGTCCCGTCCATGTCAAATATGAATAATGAAAAATCCGATATGCGCATCAGTAAGACCTGCCGAAGACAGCCATCTTTCCGTCTTTTCCGCAGATTATGCACTTTCCATTATCGTTACGGTCGTTCCTGAACCCAAGTGCGGATCTTTCGTACTTCTGTTCGATCAGATCGGAGCATTCCTTTGAACCGCACCAGTATGCTACGGCGAGGCCTTCCGGGGCGCTTAAATCATTCTCCGAATTCGCCATGAAGACCCTTTTTTCAAAGTCTTTTCTCGCATTTTCGATTATTCTTTCCCTGACTTTTTCCATTGCATCATTCACGCTTTCAACGATCTGATCCAGGGGTACGTTTTTCTTTCCCTTTATATTCCTCATTGCTATCGTTACCGTACTGCCGGAAACCTCCTTAACGCCCGTTTCTATCCTTACGGGTACGCCACGCATCTCCCAGTCATTGAACTTGTAGCCGGGTGTATAGTTCTCCCTGTCATCCGTTTTTACCCTTATCCCTGAATTCCTCAGGATCTCCTCTATCTTTCTGGAATATGCATCGACACCATCACCCGGAATAGGCACTATGATGACCTGATACGGGGCTATCGCCGGAGGGAGTATAAGGCCGGTATCATCGCCATGAATTCCTATGACAGCCGCCAGCAGCCTCTCGCTCATGCCGAATGTCGTCTGGTTTACGTATTCGTAAGTTCCGTCATCCTTCAGGTATTTTATTCCGTAACTCTTTGCAAAATTCGTTCCGTATTCATGTATCGTCCCGATCTGAAGGGACCTGTTTGATGGCATTGCGGTGTCAAATGCCAGTGTGTACACTGCGCCCGGAAACTTGTCCCATTCAGGCCTGATATCCTGCATGTATGCAAGGCCCAGGGCTTCCGATACATTTTTCCATATCCTCCTGTATTCTTCCATCTGCGCCTCGGCATCCTCATAGGTTGCGTGTGCCGTGTGCGCCTCAAAGAAGTGTATCTCCCTTATGCGTATGAACGATCTCGTGTGTTTCGTTTCGTATCTGTAAACGCTCACTATCTGGTACGTCTTTAGCGGCAGATCCGCATGCGATCTTATCCAGAGCGAAAACATCGGATACATGGCGGATTCGCTTGTGGGCCTCAGGGCAAGATCAACATCAAGCTTCTCCTTTCCGCCCTTTGTAACCCAGTAAATTTCATTTTCAAAACCCCTTATGTGCTCGAATTCCACGTCAAGCTGGTCCCTTGTTATCAGGACCGGAAAAGAAACTTCCTGGAAATTATTTTTGTCAACTTCCCTTCTTATGATGCTGTCGATGAGCTGCATTATCTTCCATCCATATGGAAGCCAGACATTCATCCCCTTGACCGGATACCGCTTATCGCTGAGTTCCGACGAAACAATTATCTCATTGTACCATTCGCTGAAATTCTCCTTCCTGTTTTCCATCTGCCATTTAATTTAAGATATGTATATAACTTTTTATTACTGGCGTTAAGCTGTATTATCAAATGAATTCTCATGATAGGATCCTTCCATAAGGTTTTCCGCAAGAAGCCTCAGCAATGCAGGAAAAGAAAACGAAAAAATAAAAAAGATCAGTCAGTGAAAGGGTTGATGGTTTCGATCAGGCGCCTTGCCTGCGAAAGCCCGAGATATTTCCTTGTATAGCTGCTGTTGCTGTATCTGTACGTTGTCATAAACTCGCTGTCAGTCTCATCGCGGATCATGTTCAGCGTATCATTGAAAGTGATCATGAGGCGATTCGATTCGACATCCGAGAGAACAGGGTTTATGAAAACCTGGATCGGGTTTGTACGGTAAGTGTTCCCGTCAACATATATGCCGTCAGCATTGAAAATTTTCCTTATGGAATAAAGCCCGGCTTTTCCCCCAGGCCTTCCGGTGTCCACGGTTCTTATGAATAAAGGGTTCGACATTATCTTCCTGTACATCATGTCATTGACAAAAAATTCCCTTTTTGTATATCCCCTGTTCCTGTAGTCCTTTGAATCCACAAGGACAATCCTGTTTTCTCCGAAATTTTCATCGATATCATGCTTCTTCAGGTAAAATTCAACGGTTATGCCAGATTTCCTGCCCGATTGTACGTAATGATCGAAACCGGATCCTGCCCTGTAGCCGTCGATCTCTGAAAGCAAATATTCACGTTTCTTCGCCACAGAATTTATCTTGATGGCATTGAATTTGAATGCGCCGGTCGGTAGTTCATTCCTCTCAAAGAAGCAGATAGTCACATTTGTACCGGTATTTTCGAATATCTTTTTCTCAAAAATTACGGCTTCATTTATCCTGTAATCCTTGAAAATCGATTTTCTTATCATGTTCGATACCGAATGCCCGAAGAGGAAGTTTGAGGGGACTATGTATGCCATATTTCGAATATTATTGCGGGAATCATTCATCAGGGCCAGCTGGTAAAGGTCCTGCAGGCCCCTGTTCTGGCCCGAAAAATATTCCATCTGGTATGAATTTTCCCTGTGTTTTGCAATGTATCCGATGTAAAGGTACGGGGGATTCGTTATATGGTAAACCGGTTTTTCCTTCTCCATTATGAAGGCCGGGAAGTTCCTGAGAGTATCCATAACCATGATATTCTGCCTGGCAACCGGTTCCGGTATTCCATACGAAACCGCATTCTCTATAGATTTTTTGACCATGCTTTCCTGTATGTCGAACAGGAACATGTTCCTGGTAAAGAAATCCTTTCTTTCGGGAGGAGGTATCCTTTTCAGTATTGGAAGTATCAGGTTGCCCTCTCCTGCAAACATGTCAACCCATATATGATCCTTTATCCTCCCCTCTATCCTCGGCATGATGTATTCATCAAAGATGTCTGTGGAAGTCATATGGGATCCGAATATTCTCCTGGCGGATTCAGCATTGCCGGCGTCTTTAATTTTCATGAATATCCATCCCGCTCACCATCTCACTGGCGTAAATTTGCGATGCTGCGTTCCTTATTTTAACAGGCCTGATTTCATGATTTCCTTCTATTTTTTTGAATATTGCGCGAAAAAAGCCTAACGCTATCACAATCATATATCTGATTTAATGATTTTAAGTTCTCTCATGTTTCAAAAATCCGAAAACGCATTGAAAAAGAGTTGACGTTTCATCATGTATGCCTGTATTTTCGATGGCCTGACCCGTATATTCCGTTCAGCAGTGAAAGGCCCGGATGAGGTTGCATTTTTTATGTGTTATAAAAAATAAATGCTCATGTGACGATGTAATGTTATGCAAATTGCGAGATACAGTTTTTTTCGGTAACCTGTTTCCGGAGGGAAACTCCTGCACTGGAAAATGCATTCATCCGGATCATTTTCCGGTGACAAAATTTAATGAGAGGCTGATCAATACCCGATCATGAATCTCAAAGACATGAATGACAAGGATTTTGTTATAGAGGTTGCAAAACGCATAATTCCCATAGTATCAATATCGCCTGAATCCGGTGGGGAAGGCGAATCAAAGAGGGCCGATGAGATTATAAAAATACTGAAGGAACTTGGCTATTCAAATTTCCAGCGGTATGACACTAAAGATAAAAAAGGATACGTAAGATCAAGCATCATACTGAAGGTTGGAAATGCAAAGAAGACCCTGTGGCTGATATCGCACATTGATACAGTACCGGTTGGCGATCTTTCACTGTGGAAGCATGATCCATTCAAGGTAACAGTAGAAGGTGACAGGATGTACGGGCGCGGAACAGAAGATGACGGCCAGGCCGTTTTCACATCATTGCTCATACTCAAGAACCTCAAGCCCGATAAGCTGAAATACAACATCGGTCTCGCTTTCGTGGCCGATGAGGAGATGGGAAGCGAGTATGGAATACAGTACGTTATTACAAAGGACATATTCAAAAATGATGACCTTATAATAGTTCCCGATGCAGGATCAGAGGATGGGCTCACAGTTGAGATATCGGAAAAAAGTATTCTCTGGATGAAATTCACCGTCGTGGGAAAGCAGAGCCATGCATCAACTCCGGACGAAGGCATCAACACGCTCAGGGAAAGTTCCCGCTTTATACTTATGCTTGACGAAAAACTCCATTCAAAGTACACGCTGGAGAACAACCTTTACAGGCCTCAAAAATCAACCTTCGAACCAACAAAGCACGAGAAGAATGTTGACAACGTAAACACGATCCCGGGACTTGAGGTGTTTTACCTTGACAGCAGGGTGCTTCCAGAGTACAGCCTGGATAATGTAATCAAGGATATAGACGATGCAATAAACAGTTATGAAGCCAGCAGCAGGGCAACAATAAAGTATGAAATAGTGCAGAAGGAGCAGTCTCCGATGCCAACGGATGTAAATTCTGAAGTCGTAAGAAAACTCTTATCATCTATAAAGAAAATAAAGGGAAAGGATGCGCACACAATAGGAATAGGCGGTGGAACATGCGCTGCATTCTTCAGATCACGTGGAATTCCTGCGGTCGTATGGTGCACAACCATAGAAGAGAACGCACACAAGCCGGACGAATTCTGCCTGATAACGCACATCCTGGGGGACCTTAAAATAATAGAGGATATGATTTATAATTAAAGTACCATTATAATATTTTTATTTGTTATAATAAATATATCCTCAGAAGATCCAGTTCTATACCTATTTTTTCAGCAAATAAAGCATCTGAAAATCATATTTTATGCATTACACCCGGTTAGATTAGGATCGCATTTGCGATCATCACATATTATACGGAAATCGTGAACGCTATTCCTTTATCGATTGGCAGGCCAGCGGCTTGCCGGCTGTTCATGTGAATTTATTCAAGCCGGATTGAATTATGCCGGTTTTACGGGCCTGCGGGGTAAGCGATAAACATTTCAATAGAGCAAAATATTTAGCACGGGAATGTGATCATCTGCCAGTGAAGAAAGGATACCTGTTTATAGCCCTCTTCGTGATGTCATTCAATTCCCTTTACCAGTACTCATGGAATGTGTTCGAGCCCCTCCTTGTCAGGGGGCTGGATACAACACTCGTATCCATTGAAATCGCATTTACCCTCTTTGCCATATTTTCAACAACCTTCCAGGGTGTCGGCGGATACTTTGCCGACAGGGACGGGCCAAGGAACATCGGCATAATTGCAGCCATAATGTCAGCTTTTGGTTTTCTTGGATCCTCGATGATTCACTCGGTTTATTTGTTCTACATCGTATGGTCTGTCGGGAGCATAGGGGAGGGCATTCTTTACGGAATATCAACAAACCTTGCCGTGAAATGGTTTTCGGATAGGCGCGGCCTGGCTGTTGGATTTGTGTCCCTGGGTTTCGGCATGGGTTCCAGTGTAGGAAATATATTCATCGCTCAGGCCACCGGTTTCAGGTTGCCAATGATGGTGATAGGCCTTATTGAGATAGTGGCGATGCCTTTGATGCTTCTGTTCGTTAAATATCCCCAGGAGGGATTAAAGGGCGAAAGACCGAGGAAAAATCTTAAATCTCCGCGTTTCTGGGTACTTTACGTATCATTCGTTTTCGGTTCCATACCCCTTATTGTTATATCCTCATCATTCGGTTACATAGGGGCTGCGCTTCCAAGGATTGAATTTGCTGTTCTTGTTTCGATCTTTCCGCTCATGAGCGGCATCAGCAGGCCAATGCTTGGATACTTATCCGACAGAATTGGAAGAACCGTATCAGTTTCCATGATCGATATTGCCATAATAATGGGCTCTATTTTCCTTGTATTGCGCATGTACGCGCTTTCAATCATTTTTATAGGCTTCTTTGGAGGTTCGATGATCTCACTTTACTTCTCCCTTATCGGGGATATATTCGGAACAAGGTTTTCCACTGCCAACAATGGAATATTTTACACGGGAAAGGCGGTTTCAGGATTCATGGGAAGCATCCTCTTCGCTTTCATATTCAAGTATGGCGTGAGTATTTCATTTTATTTTGTCCTGTTTGCTGGAATAATAGGCTTATCTTTCCTTCTCCTATCCACGAGGGCCAGGATATTCAGCAAAGTACCTGCAACACAGAACCGGTAATAATTTCATAAAAATATGCCGCGGAATCGGATAGAATAGTTTAAAAACTATATTTGCATGGTTATGTATCATGATCTGAAGCAGGATCATATAAAAGCGGGGATAAGTCATGGCTTCAAGAGAAGAAAAAATCCAATTTCTCGAGACACAGATATCAAACGATAAATTCATGTCCGCAAGCGGAAATTGTTTACAGATTGCAAAGGAAGAGATACAGCTATCCCAGCTGTACAGATCAAGCAGGGAGGTACAGAAGTCAAACGATATGCTCAATGAAGCACTGAAGACCCTTGAGGATCCGGGATGTGAAAAGACAGCGGAATCAGAACGCCTGATAAGGGGAATCAAGAATTTTTTGAACAATCCGAATATGTCTGATATGAGTTCCATTCCCGCGTTATACCGGTACGCTGGATTCATAATACTGATAGTCGGTTACGCATTCATCTATGCCCTGTTCAAGTTTGTGGCACTCCCTTCAGATGACTATTTTATAGGAATAATAATAGTATTTGCGATAAGCATGTGGGCGGGTTCGGCCCTCAGGAGAAGTTACATACGAAAGTCAAGGCGGGATAATAACCAGGGCAATGATGAAAACAGCCGGTACAGGAATCCATGAATATTCTTTTTCCTGATCGCTATCTTTTACCTGCCCTTATTTTTCATCAGGGAAGTGAATGCCCCTGCAATGCTGAGAATAGCCGACAGGATCATGACTATTTTGAAGCCGTCTATAAAGCCACTGTAATAAGAAGGCGTTATCACAACAACCGTACCTGAAAACATACCTATTATCAGGGACTTTGGAATATAAATCGATAACACGAATGTTGCCATAACTATGCTCATCAACTGGCCTATGAACCTCATGGTTCCCAGGAACCCTGATGCCATTCCTGAATCATCCCTCCTCACGGCACCCATCACAGAGTTCGTATTCGGGGCTGAAAAGAAGCCGAAACCAAGACCGATGAACCCGAGGACAACCATAATGTAAACCTTCCCCGCCGAGGGGTTCAGGAAGAGTGAAAGGAACGAGAAACCTATTATGAACATCCCGGCAGAGGCGATTATCCTTGATCCCACCCTGTCGGCCAGCCTTCCGGCAACGGGCGAAAGCAGAACCATCATTATCGGTTCAGGCAGTATCGTAAGTCCGGACAGAAAAGGACTGATATGAAGTATGACCTGAAGGTACAGCGAAAACACAAATACTATCGAAAAGGTACCCAGATAATTGAGAAATGCAGTTATATTCGATGCCACAAATGTCCTGTTTCCCCTGATCATCGAAACCGGTATTGTCGGGTTCTTCGATTTGTGCTCGATCCAGAGGAAAATGATCAGAAGAATAAGCGATATTACAGCCAGCCCCGCTATTCTTGCGTATCCAAATATATCCCCGAATGCCGCATATGCCGTAAGGCTTAAAACGAAAGCGGCAAATATGGCAGGCCCCTCCAGGCTTGTACGCTTCTTAAGCATCTCGGTTTCCAGATTCCTCATGCTGAAAATTGAGATGAAAAGGCCGATGAGTGCAAGGGGGGTCGTGAAAAGAAAAAGCGATCTCCATCCAAGAAATTCTATCAGCAGGCCTCCCAGGAAAGGAGCAAACGTCAGGCCAAGATAAACGGACATTGCATTTATTCCAAGGGCAAATCCACGCCTGCCGGAAGCGTAGACGAAGCTAACTATTGCAGTGGAATTTGTGCTGAGAATCGCCGTTCCCAGGCCAGCGAAAAATATTGATGCAGCAAGTGAATCGTAACTCCTTGAAAATGCGGCAGCAAGTGAAGCTGCAGAAAAAACGACAAGGCCAATCCTGAACACGGTTACCCGGCCTATGTCATCCGAGATCTTTCCAAAGAAGATCATGAATGATGCAAGCGGGATCAGGAATATCATCGGCAGCATGGCAGCCTGATAAAAGTCAAGATGGAATGCGACACCTATCCTGGGGACGGCAAAAGCAATTGCGCTTGACAGGAACGGTGTTATGAAGGCGGCAATGGATGTTGTGAAGAGGATGAAGCCTTTTCTCGGTGCATTTCCATACATCTTTCAGATAATCGTTCTGCAGATATAAGTGTTTCAACTAAATATTATGCAACTAAAGTATTTTCATGGCCGCCAGGATGGCTATTGAACGCTACATGAAGGAGGAGAAGATGCTTTTCGTACAGAATGCAGATGGAACAATTCTGGAAACCGGCGAAGGCATGGAGATATTCTTCCCGGAACGTAAGGAAGTGACGCTGGAACATTCCAGCTGCCAGTGTTATCGCATATACCGGTGAAACACTGGCAATCTTTCAGAACGCGGACAACGAAAGATACATGAATATCGTATTATATATAAAAAATGGTCGAAATAACGGATGATGATCGCCATATTGAAAAATGAAAAGTTTAAGAACAGAGAACGTTTCTGCGACATGAAGGGAGGATTCGGGGTGGTATCTTCTAGCAAAGGCTCAACAGAGATATTCCAATTCAGGATAGCGATTAAAGAAATTACTCCGCCCATATGGAGAACCATTCTAGTGCCTTCAAAGTCTTCTATTCATGATCTCCATCTGATGATACAGGCTGCTTTTGGGTGGTACAATTATCATCTTTATGAGTTTACCATAGGGGAAAGAAAATTTGCGGCTCCAGAACAGTGGGATGAAACCCCGGACGATGCTGAAGATTCCCATTCGGTTTCTATCGGGAAATTAAATCTCAGGGAGGGCCAAACGTTTGGATACACTTACGATTTTGGTGACATGTGGGAACACAAAATAACAGTTCAGAAGATATTCCCTCCGGATAAGAACAGGACATATCCCTGCTGCATCAAGGGTAAGAGAAACGTGCCTCCC
Source organism: Thermoplasmataceae archaeon (assembly GCA_031961205.1). GTDB lineage: Archaea > Thermoplasmatota > Thermoplasmata > Thermoplasmatales > Thermoplasmataceae > JAVRLS01. The sequence continues at coordinate 11,281 of JAVRLS010000017.1, forward strand.
GAGGACTGCGGTGGCGCCTACGGTTATTATGAGACGCTGCGGAAAGCATCTGATTTATCGGATCCGGAGCATGACGAAACAGCTGAATGGCTCGGTGATTATGATCCTGAGAAATTCATCCTTGAGGATGCGAACAGGGCGGTCAGGGAATATAAACGTATGGAAAATTACTAGGATTTTGCGTTATTAGTAGCCGGCCTCTGGTAGATAATCTGTCAATCCATAAAATCTATGCGATGGCAAGGCATTTTTCAGATCAGCATTATAAAACTCTAATTCTTTCCAGATATTTTACCATCGTTCTGTTTCCTTATTCCCTTTCCCGGTAGAATGATTGGCACTTGATATACTATTTTTTTTCTTGAAGCCAGGCGTATCAACAGTGGATAGTGCTGGGATCAAATAAAACAAAGCGCGGGGAGAGGGATTTGAACCCTCGCTCTCATAAGAGAAACAGCTTAGCAGGCTGCCGCCGTACCACTGGGCCATCCCCGCCTAAGAACTGAACCTTTCCTGGAGGTCATTCGCTATCTGTTCAAGCATTTCTTCAAAGTCTTCGTTTTCAAAGGTAAAAACCTCTCCGGACGGCAGGGTTATTTTGGCGTAATAAACATCGCCCTCTTTGGATACCTCAACATCAGCCAGTTCTTCGCTCATAATATCGATAAGTTAATAGCTTCTCTATATTATACCTTTGCTCTTCAGTGCCGGTACTTGCGGATACGGGAACCGGAAGGGGTATATTTTATGAAGACCATTGCTGTAATTGTCAGGAAGCAAGAAGCCGAAAAAATCATGCGATACCTGAGAAAGGATGGATACATAAATGAGAATATAAAAACTGAAAAATCAGGGGACAGCATCGTGATACCTTTGATAAAAAAGCCGCAAAACACCTCCCTCCATATTACTGAATACGACTTCCAGAACTTCTATGAAAAAAACGTGAAAAGCAGGATATATGAAGAGGCGCTGAAAAAAGGCATTGACACAGAAGAAATACCGGAAAAATGGGTTATGTACGGAAAGGCAATGGTTGTCAGGAAGCCGGTCAGCAGAACTGTGTTTGATATCATGAAACACCTGATCGGCGTAGAATCCCTTTACTATTACAATCATGTAAGGGGAGAATACAGGCAGCCACTGGTGATCCACCAGTACGGTAAAAGAGGCGAAATTGAGCACAGGGAGAATGGACTTAACTATGTGTTTGATCCGGAAAAGATAATGTTTTCGCCCGGAAATGTCAATGAGAGGACTGCAATGCGAAATTACAATCTTCCAGGAAAAAAAGTTCTTGACATGTTCAGCGGAATAGGGTATTTTTCCCTCCCCCTCGCAAAGTATGGGAATCCTGATGTTATATACGCCTGCGATATCAACAGTGATGCAATTTTATACCTGAAGAAAAATTCCAGCATAAATCATGTTTCAGAAAGGATAAAACCGATTCATGGCGACAGCAGAGTCTCCTGCCCTCATGGCGTTTTCGATCTTATAGTGATGGGTAATTTTAAATCCATGGACTATTTGCCGCATGCCTTAATAAGATCCGGTTCTGGTACAGAAATAATCCTGCATTACCTTGTATCCGAAGAAAACATTAAAAAACATGCGTATGCGATTCAGAGCAGAGTTAAGAATTTTGGTTTTTCATCCACGGTACTTGATTCTCATATAGTAAAATCATACGCTCCTGATATCGTACATGTATCAACAACAATAAAAATTATATAAAAATTGGTTATTTTACAGCCGTTACTTAGGCACTATTCTTACTACGTTGCTTCCCCTTATAACAACAGTTCCAAGTTTCCTGGAAACGGTGTCGCTGCTTTCTTCTACGTCGCCAAGAACCATGTTCATGTACTCATCGTATCCCGTCAGGACTCCTTCCAGAACGCGATTATCTTTAAGCAAAAGAGACACTTTCTTGTTAATACTTTCTTCCAGCATTTTCATTGGCATTATCATATATTCACCTAATTGTATTCATCCTCATCTAAGTTGTCATCACGGCTCATTATAACCTGTATAAGCCCCCTGAGTACCTCTTTGACATCATCAAGCTCCTTTCTCATATCCTTGACTTCATTATTGAGGGCTTCCACTTCCTTCTTCTTATTCCCGGTATACTTTATTCCAACATCCTTCTGGTCCATATAATCAACCTCTAATATGATTCCTTCCGCCGTTTCTGACAGGGCCATTTCTGTAATTTCCTCTCTGATTCCTTTCAGTCATTCCTTCCGTATAATTAAAGACATCTACCATGCCATAATCATCGGCGGTTTTCCTGATCTCTGTCCTCTGGCAATTCTCACAATAAAGAGTCATCCCCTTCTTAACGAGTGGCTGTCTGCATCTGGAACAGAACGCGCCTACTACCCCGAAATGCTGTCCATTGACAGATACCTCCGGCGTATCACCGGTTCTAACAACAAATGCCTTAACCCTGTCGCCTACAGCCATAAACTCGCTGTTCACCGTTTTCCTGAAATTATTGAGGGGAAGATGCATCTCCTGATCCAGTTCCTTAAGCCCGTAACCTTTCTGAAAGACTGCCACCGCGCGAATTATAAACCGCCTCTGATCGCCCTTAATTACCTGTCCGTATACGATATCTCCACGATGGATTGAGAACTCTTTCTTCTCAGGGTCTACCGATATGATCAGGTTAATTTCATCTTTCGTTATGTCCCCAAATTTTATTGCAATTATTTCACCGTTCTTTTCCTCGGTATTCTTTCCTGGAAGGTACTCCTCTGCCGTTGCTATGATATCGCCCGGAAATGCCATTTTTTTCTCTGGTTGCATTTATACTCCTTGCTATCTTTTTTAGCCATAATAAGCTGTATGTATTTAGGCTTGTATCGACATATAATCGTGTGTATATAAGCTTTTTTGCTGTATTCACAACATTTTTTAACATCTGTTCTAATAAATAGGTCAAATTTCTAATTGCTAATAATGTTCGACATTAAAGATGGTTAAAGCATAACCCGGATCCAAAAGGCGGATTCCGTAACGCTATAATCAGCATGCCAAAAATTTCGTTTGTATTTTTTTGTCCGTATATATCCGGAAACAGCAATAAGAAAGTTAATGAATATTATATATATTTACCAGTAAATGATAGAAGATATTGCTTTTTTTGGATTTTCGAGAACCGGAAACATAAACGGGAAGAAATACCCCGCAATGATAAATTCGCTTTCTGAAATAAAGAATGATGGAGATTCGTTAAGCCTCCTGGGTGAAAAGATCGACAAAAAATTTGTTTATCCATATGAAATTGAACAGCAGATCATAGAGACCCCGTCCTTTGTGATGATTCCAAACGGTTCCGAACTGATAAGGAAGCCCAGGCGTTTTGCCAGGATCATCATGTCAGCAATACAGAAATATGGATACAGCCGCCTGATATACGTTTCCGGAATCTCCGATCCATACATCATTCCTGTTCTCGTTTATATGGGAGTATCAATATTTGATGATATATCGCTGAGAATCGAGAGTTCTGCCGGCTACATGTATACCCCCATCGGAATAAAGAAAACAGAAAAGGATCAGACAGAGAATAACCTGAATTACGTGAACGAATTGCTCATGCTGCTATCAGAGAGCATAGAAAACGGAACGCTAAGGGACATTGTGGAAAAAAATGGGGTTTCAAGCAAAGCCCTTGAACTTCTCCGGCTTTCAGATTATTCATATTTTATGGAATATGATCAGGTTTTTCCGTCCAGGACGCCTTATATAAAGGCAAATGCAATCGAGGACATCTACAGGCCTGACCTGGTAAGATACAGGAACCGCATCATGGAAGCATACAAAAAACCGGACATCCCCGTTGCACTTCTGCTTCCATGTTCTGCGAAAAAGCCGTATTCGGAATCCAAGACGCACAGGAGGATAATAGAGGGGATTTCAGATCTCAGAAAGTACATCCACGAAATAATAATAACATCCCCGCTTGGAGTTGTTCCCAGGGATCTTGAAGAAGCGTATCCGCCGCGTTTCTATGATATTCCGGTCATAGGGCTGTGGTACGAGGATGAAAAGACCATGATGAAGCAAACGCTCCTGAGCTATATGAAGCATAACCCCTACCGGAAGGTGATAGGATTCGTGCCAGAGGATTTAAACTTCATATCCGAAGCTGTGCCATATGATTATGAATATGTGCCATTCAGCTTTAAAAATATCGATATTCTCAGGGAAAAGATCATGAACTCCATTGATCGTGAGAAGCGTATCGATCTGAGGAAGGCAAAATACGATTCGATGCTTTCGTACCAGTTCGGGGAATGGATAATGAAATACGTATCCGGGTACGCTATCAGGCATAATTATAACCAGGATATGATAGTCAAGGATTCAAAAATACTCTTTGTCTACAACGACAGGATGGGAAAGTTTACCATCAACAAGAACTCCGCAGCCTTCTTCCTTGAAAATGGAAAATTCACAGTTGAGATAGATGACTTCAAACCAACATCATACGTTTATGCAGTTGGCGTTAAAGGATCAACGGAAGATATAAGGCAGGAGGACGAGGTCGTTCTCGCGCATGATGGTGAAGTACGCGGAGTTGGCATTGCAAAGATGCCGTCGACTGCAATGGTTGCACTGAAGAAGGGTATAGCTGTCAAGGTAAGGTAGGATTCCGGGCACAGATCTAAACTTTTTTTATCTGAAACTTTATTTGCAGAGCGTGAAAAAATTTAAATACATTTTATAAAATATACAGATATTGTCAGCCAAAGCGATCGCTCTCGCAGTTGTGGGTATAGTCGTATTTTCCTCGCTCTTTTCACTTTTCCACGTTGAGTACCCGACGGGAAATCCAATACCGGTAAAGATAGATA
>JAVRLS010000018.1:0-16086 GCA_031961205.1 Thermoplasmataceae archaeon
CTGAGAAGCTATTGCTGATTCTGAGTTACTTGCAGAATTAGAAGTGGAATTGTATGAAATATAACCAGAGTAACTCATCAAGGCAGGCACGGAGGCTATGAATGCGATTATCCATACCACAAGTATAATCTTCCTATTTTTTATTAAGAATTTTGATAAGCTCACAAGGGATGATTTTCAATAAACATTTAATATTTAATAAAGGATTTTTTGTCAGATCTATTGGGAGAATAAATCGTTAAGAATCCACCATTATTCCTCTTAGCATAAGCTTCTTCCATATGTTCATCCGAATATTTGGCTTTTCTCAGTTTAGCTGAGATCCTCTCCAGTTCCTTTCTTTAAAAACCTATTGCAGCTTTTATCGGTATCTTTTTATCGTTACAGTTTTGCGGTATTGTGCGAATATATATGCAATGTTCTCTTCACCGGATACTATCCTACTTTATTATCGAATGGCAATATTCTTGAATATTGGTATTTTTTCTTCCTTTATGGAAGTGTGTCTTGCTTATGTTCCCTAGAATTTTCATGAAGAACTGTTCGATAGAATTTTTTGTTCTTGGGATGGTACAGTTAGAATTCTGGAAGAACAGTATGTTCTCCCATTTATCTTATGCATGCAATACATTGGATATCCTCATGGATGTGTTAATTATATCCTGATCTGTACTTTTCTGGATAACTGTTTTCACATGTTCCATGAATGTGCTGCAGGATTTATGTATTGCTACCTTAGCTTTCAGCCCTTATCCTGCCTCAAGGCACATTGTATCTGAGCGGTTTCTGATATCATTGAATCAAATGCAACTCTTGTTGTCCGTTGTGGTCTGGTTCCGCTTAATATTTGGATACTTTTATTTATAGTGCGATAAAATTGGCGCTTTTTCCAGGAATATGGCATCTGATATTTATAAATCTCCTGACAATTAACTGTAATTGAAAACAAGGAAATTAGTGAATACCAAAAATAAGGAAACTATAATAGTTAAAATAATATGATAGAACTAAAATTTTTTGGATTCGTTCTCTGAAAAATCTGGTTATATCTTCTTTTGCGAGAACCTGAAATAAATAATGCAAAAAAACAACCTATTATATGGAAATAATTAATGTTATAAGATTCGTTTTTTTGCGGTATATACAAATATGGATGATCTAGAATCCATTAAAGGGATAAAGAAAACAAAGTAGCCACGAAACGATGTTCTATGCTTTAATTTTTCTGTAAGCAGATAAACCACCTTGGATCAATAGCCGTACAATCGCAGCAATTGTAAAAAGTATTCCTATTCCCAGTGAAGAACCCCATACGATTGCTTTTACATTAAAAGAAAATGAAATAATCCCAAAAGCCGATAGAGTTATGCCACTAATAAGACTCATCATACCCGTTCTGAAAAACCAAGGATAATTTCTGTTGAAAATGAATAGAACTGAAATTCCAATTGAGATTAATGAGAATACTATGGGTAAAACAGTAGGAAGGTCTGATATGAAGTGGCCATTGTAAGATATATGGTCAGAAAGGAATACTGAGAGCAGTAGCAAAAGAACACCTATAATATAGAAGAATAAAAATTTCAAAATACCTTCAGTTTTCATACTTAACCCCATTAAATGAATAGATTATTTAAAGAAGTTTATCACATTCTATGCATCAATTATGTATTTTCCATTCTTATCTGTAATAATTTGCCCTTTTTCCTTAATAATTATAATACTTTGTTCCATAATCAATTTCTCCCTTCTGTTTCCCATAGAATCATGATGCTAACGCTATACTCTAGATGAATATTTTGATATTTTTACGGATATGGACCTCGAACTATTAAGATAGATTGAAGTGGACCGGTAGGTATTTGCTTATTGTTTTAAGTAATACTTTCGTTTTACAAAGATAGTTTATCTGATCTCATGTCAATTTGCAGCCCCAGTGTTTAGAGTATTTCGACTCCAATAACTGCATCGTAACCTATTCCATCAAATATGATAAATTCAGGTTCTGCAAACCTTATTCCAAGCAATTGCAACTCTTTGAAAACTAGAACAGTCTTCAATTCCTTCTCCCGAGATCCAGCAATTGAGACTTCGGTATTGTAAATTTTTTTTATTATACCAAGTTTTTTAAATTTCTCTGCTAGAATTTCATTTATATAGTTCCCTTCAGCGCCAGTGTCTATTAGAGCCTCAACTTTTATTGTGCTATAAATCCCTGATACTTCAATGAATTCGGTGATAATACCCATAAATACAGGAATCCTTAGAATTCGTTCCACGAATAAACCTGGCCCTTCTCATCATCAACTGCAACTAGACATGACTTGGCAAGAGTCATTTTCGGCTCAAGTTTCAGATCTCCAAGTTCTGCAGTTTGTGTTATCTGAATATTGTAAGATACTACCAGTAACCAGATTTTACTAGTTTCATTTGGTATAGCTGAGTTAATTCTAAATTTTTCAACACCAAATTCCTCTTTCAAGAAATCCTGAATTATCTTCCTTAGGTCCATCACACCCAGTTTCATTATTTATAAATAACTTATTGAAATTTAAGGTTTATAAAAATTAAGCTGCTGGTGAAATGCTCAGTAACAACCGTCTTAAGTGGCTTTGTTTTAGCAATAAAAGTAAGAAAAAATGGACCGGTCGGGGTTTGAACCCGAGGCCTCCTGCTTGCAAAGCAGGCGATCTACCGCTGATCTACCGGCCCTTAACTGATGGGATTTTTTCATGACGTTATTGCGAACAGGCTTTAAAATTATCGATAGTTTGATTCGTTAAATCCCATTTTAAATTAAATGATTATTGATTATAATAAATTTTAATTTTGATATACTGGAGGTTTCAGCTATTATTCGAAAGCTGTTTCCCAGGATTTATTGCGGAATTATAAAAATTGCTGCCAGCAATGGATTACGGACCTTTACAATTCCAGCACATTATAATGATGAACGGCCATTCTAATCGCATATGATTCTTTATTCTATCAAAATATGGTTAATAGATCTGCCCCTCATTTACACAACTGGGAAAAAACCTAATATAAAATCTGAATCTATAACTGAACTGGTAGATTATATGAAAGATAAGAAAATAATGATAACTGGCGGAGCCGGGTTCATAGGATCAAACATGGTCGAAGAATTGATAGGCGAAAACGATGTAACTGTTATTGATAACCTGAGCATAATGGATGATAGATTCATCAGAAAATTCTATGGAATGAAGAATTTTCATTTTGAGAAGATCGACATCAAGGATAAACTAAAAGATGGAGATTATGACCTGGTTGTTCATCTTGCCGCAGATTCAGATGTCAGGAATGGGGCATCAAACCCTTTGATTGACATGAATGAAAATGTTTCAGGAACTGTTAATATTCTTGAATTTATGAGAAGGAATGACATAAAGAATATTATGTTTGCATCAAGTTCTACAGTGTATGGTGAAGCTACGGTTCTGCCTACACCTGAAAATTATGGTCCATGCATGCCAATATCATCATACGGCGCTTCAAAATTGTCGGCTGAAGCTTTTATTTACGCCTATTCCCATTATTACGGCATAAGGGGCAACATATACAGGTTTGCAAACATAGTTGGAAAAAATTCAACCCACGGTGTGATATTTGACTTTATAAATAAACTGAAGAAAAATTCTGAGGTACTTGAAGTTCTTGGAGATGGAACACAGGCAAAATCATATCTTCATGTGACGGACTGCATAAACGCCATGTTCTACATCTATGAAAATACCGTAAAAACCGATATTTATAATCTTGGAAATGAGGGTGTAACAAACGTTGACAGAATTGCGTCATTCGTTCTTGAGGCTATGGACCTAAAAAACACAAGAATAGTTCACAAGGGTGGAGTGAATGGCAGGGGATGGAAGGGTGACGTTAAGCACACCGAAATGAATGTTAGAAAAATGCTCGGGACAGGGTGGAAAAACACATATTCCAGCGACGAAGCCGTAAAAAAAGCGGTTCTAGAGATAAAACAGCAGATGATTTAAAAAAATAAGGGGGAGGGGGGTGTGTTTCCACTGCAACCTCATTTTACGATCCTTGGCCTTGACACCTTTGCAGGATGGTCTTTCCCCCTTATATTGACAACAACATCGTTATTTTCTTTTGAAAACTCCTTATCGATGTAGCCCAGCGCTATGCCTTTGTTGAGAACCGGGGATATGGAACCGCTTGTCACCATTCCTATTTTTTTGCCATCTTTTTTTATCTCATTTTCTGGCCTTGGTATTCCATCACTGAGTATGAAGCCCCTGAATATTTCCCTGTCATTTACTTTTCTCTTCATAAGAGCATCTTTGCCAACAAAATTTCCGTCATTGTTTACTATGAATGATATGGAAGCCTCATAGGGGTCCCTGTTCTCATTGAAGTCGTGGCCGGAGAGAAGCATTCCCTTCTCCATCCTCAGCGTATCCCTGCAACCTAGGCCGCAGGCAAGACCGTTTCTTTTTGAAATGCTTGAAAATAATTCTTTCCATAATTCAACAGCATATTCATTGGGAATTATGAATTCTACACCTTTTTCGCCGGTGTATCCCGTACCTGATATTATAATTTCTTTCTTTCCAGTTATCGCGTTTTTGTATTTGTAATTTTTGTAAGAGAATTTAAAGTAGCCCGGATACTCGAATCCAAGTTCTTTTAAAACTTCTTCAGATTCTGGCCCCTGCAGCGCAATGCTTGAAATCTGTGATGAAACATTGTTTATTTCAACATTATAATTCCCCTTATGGGCAAGTGCCCATTCATACATTCTCTGTGTTGTTCCTGCATTGGGAACAAAGAAGAACGAATCATTTGCCATTTTGTAAACAATTGTATCATCTATCATTAATCCATCATTGTTCAGGAATGCAGTATATACACATTCACCTACATTCAAATTTGATACTTTTGTGGGAAACATGGAATCTAAAAACTTTGCAGCATCTTTACCTTTTACTGAAATGTCACCCATGTGTGAAACATCAAAAATACCCACATGTTTTCTCACGGCCATATGCTCATCTATTATACCCTTATAGTACAACGGCATATCCCAGCCATTAAACTCAGTGAACTTTGCGTTCAGTTTTTCATGTTCTTCGTATAACATAGTCTTCATACCTTTCACCTCATACCTTTTGCAGTGGAAATGTACCCCCCTCCCCCCATGGAAATAAAAAACTCATGAACCCTGGTATCAGCAGTCAGTTCAGGATGGAATGTCATTCCGATAACGTTACCCTCCCTCACAATAACAGGCTTTCCATTAAAAGTGGCCAGAATTTCGGACTTTCCAGCATCTTCTATTTCAGGGGCTCTTATAAAAATCCCTGGAAATTTGCCTATTCCATTTATCTCAAGATCGCTTTCAAAAGAATCTGCCTGCCTTCCATAGGCGTTCCTCTTCACTGTAATATCAAGCAAACCCATGCCATTAACCCTCTCGTCACCCGTATCCCTTGCTGTAATTATCAGGCCGGCACACGTCGCCATGACAGGCATTCCTGCATGTGCCCTTTCGACTATGGAATCGTATATGCCGTATTCCTTTATTAGTTTGTATATCGCTGTGCTTTCGCCACCGGGTATTATTATAGACTCAACAGCACTAACATCAGATTCCCTTTTCACGTTGACAATTTCAAGATCGGGTATTTTACGCCTTATTTTTTTAAGAATATCAATATGTTCCTGTACGTCTCCCTGAAAACCTACAACACCTATTTTCATAAAATATACACCCCGCACGCTGAAGATGGTAACGAATCTAGAGAATCCTGCCAACAGTCAATGGCCTCGTCTACAGGTAAACTGCTGTAAGGGTACATACCATTACAGGTATCATCAGCGCCTTTAAACTTTTATCTCTTCAGTAATTTTATGTTATTTTATAAAAAATAAAAAAATATAGTATTTGTCAAAATAAAAACAATCAGCTCTTGACATCCGTTTTGTAGTCATAGCCGTCCACTGTATACTTCCTGTTTGTTTTAAGTGGCCTGAAATAATGCCCATTACCCTTGTAGAATTTGGAAAAGAACTCTACGTATATAAGTCGGGCCCCCTGTATGCCAGGTTCAAAAACAGCAAGCACAATGTTGAACAGCTGCCCGAATATCAGTATTATGATACCGAGCACCGCCAGTCCGATTGAATGTGATACTATGCTCTTCATGAAGACAAGATCGATTATTTCGGCAATAACAACGGATGCGATGAGTATACCGACAAGCCTCAGATATGAAAGTATGTGGCTTATTATTGAAGGCATCTCTATGAATCCCTGAGATTTTTCCTTTATCATTATCAGTGGAAGGCCGATGACAATGAAAGCAATTCCCATATACGTCAGCAGGCCGGCTGGATATGCAAGCGTAAGATCGTGGTGTATCAGGTTCAGGCCAACAACCGATATCCCAATTGCAAAAAGAAGCCACCCAATTCTATCCATAGCTCCTTTTTTATCTCCGGCGGATACATCAAGGGTGAATCCCAGTATAAAGCCAAATGAAACCATGAACAGGCCTATGTACCCTGCTATCAGCATCAGTTTTGGAAGGACCGTATAGACCGGGAATACTGTGAAGGGAAGAATATGGAAACCAAAGAATTCGTTGAATAAAAGCCCGGCCACAACGGCAACTATCGATGAAGGTATGAGGGCCTTTGCCAGTATTTTAAGGGAATTCGCACTCATTATCATCAGTACGAATTTTGAAATTATTTTAGGAATGTGGCTCTTTGCAGGTGGATGATCAACACGGTGTATTATGAAAAACGAAATAAACAGTATTATCAGGCCGTACCCCCAGTCTCCAACCATGAAGCCGAAGAAAATTGGAAAAACAAGAGCAAATATCAGTGTAGGATCATATTCTGTCCCCTGCGGAAGAGAATAAAACTTTATGAAAAACTCAAAGAGGCTTATTCTCTTAGGATTCTTGAAGAGAGTCGGTGGAATTTCATCGGTTTTGACTTTGCTGACAATTATTCTCTTCTCTGTGATATTTTCAAGCAATCTAACTATGGAATCATAATCCTTTGCCGGTATCCACCCCTCCAGCGTGAATGTGTATTCTGTTCCCATGAAACGATTACTAACTTCGGATTTTTTTGCCTCTATTTCCAGAGCCTCCCGTATCTGGACTATTTTCTCATAATACATTTCTGAAATCTTTTTAAGGGACTGGTTTATCCCGTTAAGTTTTTCCTCCAGGACTTTCTTTATACCCTCAAGTTTTTTAATATTGTCCGCAGGCTTTCCCCGCATTTCCGGGATGTGAACTATCTGCACCTTCATCCCGCCTGCAATCTTTGCAACATCCTCTACGCTTGTTTTCTGTGCGGTTACAATATAAAAACCTTCAAACGTCATTACCTTTGCCCCGGCTCCGGAAAAAAGAGATGTATCAATCTTTTCCGCAGGGATGATATATGATGAATAGCTGTTGCCGTTGAATATGCACATGTTAGTGTCTATGTCCTTCATATAGTTCAGGGCAAACAGGCGATTCTGGATATCTCTGAGTGTTGATCCAATATCGTCCTGCTTGTTATGTATCGTCTTCAGATCATCATCAAGGTTTATGGATTTCGCTGCAGCTAAAATATCATCTACAGAATTGAATTTTACCTTATTTTCAACCTTTGAAGGGGGGAGAAAATTTTCATATCCCCTGAACTTCTGGAGATATTCGCTTATTTCTTTCACGCGTGGTTCGTTCTTTTCAACATTAAGAATGGCCGAAATTTCAGGGCTAACATCCTCTATCTGCATAACTCCCGCATCATGAAGAGCCGATATCACAGCATCCTTCCTTTCAGATGACGCTATCACCCTTATCTTCACCATCTTCTCAGGTTTCAGCATATTTAATCCCTCAGGTATTCTTCCAGTGTTTCAAATACAAGTTTTTTTATTCCGGTATCGTCTAAGTTTAAATCAATAAGTTTTGCTTTGTTTTTCGCATCTTCAACGATCGATTGTGCCTTTTCCTCGGCAGTTTTAACTGCAGATTCAATGTACCTGTCATAATCAATCTCCAGTTCTCCCTTCTTTTTCTGGATCTCCTCATTATTCTTCTCCCCGATCTCTGCCAGGATCTTCTCCTGATCCGCCTTAAGCTGCTTTATCTCATCTTCAGAGGAAGTCTCCTTCTCCTTAATTATCTTTAAAGTCTCAATATCGTCCATTACAATTCACCCCATAACAAGGCTATAGCCACTGCCGCAGAAATAATATTTATAAACATGACCAGGCGCTGTATCTTTATAAATTTCTTCAAAACGCTATTTCCGGTGATATCATCAAAGCTGACCGGTTTTATATACTGCCTGTAATTGTACGGATATTTAATTTTCATTTTCAGCCTCAATCTTTCTCTTTATTGTCTTTAGCGTTGTGAATGTATCACGTTCTCTCTCATCAAGCATCATTTTTATAGTTTTAGCCTCATATTCCAGCCTGGGAATAAGTATGTTCTCTATGGCATTGCTTCTTCTTTTTGTCCTGTCTATCTCCACAAGGAGATTTCTCAGGGCATTCTCTTTCTCAACAATTTGAATCAGGGATGTGAAAACCTTCTGGAATTTTGAAATTGAATCGTTTATTGCAACAGGAACAGATTCGGCTCTGTAAACATCTGAGAGTATGGAAAGGCTGTAATTCAGGTTAAGTTCTGGAATCGGAACACCCATGACATTCCTCGAACTGATGTTTATGCTTGTATCCGATGACATATTTGCTGTCATCTCAAGATTCATTATGCCGCTCAGGACCTCTGCAATTTTTATTGCTTCCAGGGCCTCGGCAACATTCTTTCTTAAATTCTCCCTCATGCCACGTATGCTCCTGCTTATCTGAAGAAACTCGAAAACAAGTGCGGATCTCTTCATCTTGAGAAGATCAAGCCCTTTCCTGGCAAGCTTTATCCTCCTGTTTGTACGGATGAGTTCAATCCTTGTTGGCCTTATCTCCATATTTCACTCCCTTTCATTTTCACGGCAGATTTTCCAATCCATGATTCCATATTGCATATTCTTTTTTCCAGCATTTTCACCATATTGCAAATCATGAACATCAGCTGTCGGCTGGCTGTTTCCACTTTCCATATTTCTTGATATATTCCGGCTTTACACGTTTCATATCAGATACCGGCAGATCCGCAATAAGATTCCATCCAAGATCAAGCGTTTCCTCTATGCTCCTATCCTCGTTTATGTCCTGTTTAAGGTACCTGTTTTCAAAGGTATCTGCAAACTGGAGGTATTTCCGATCATTCTGGCTCAGGGCCTCCTCCCCGACTATGGCGGTAAGGGACCTGAAATCCTTTCCAGTGGCATACGCAGAATAGAGCTGATCTGCAAGGCCGCGATGGTCTTCCCTTGTATGCCCCTTTCCTATGCCCTGGTTCATGAGCCTTGACAGTGAAAGGAGGACATCTATTCCGGGGTATATTCCGCTCCTGTTCATATCCCTTGAAATAACTATCTGCCCCTCTGTTATATAACCAGTGAGATCCGGCACCGGATTCGTTATGTCATCTCCGGGCATTGTAAGTATGGGTATCTGCGTTATTGATCCTTTGTTTCCTTTAAGTTTTCCAGCCCTCTCATATATGGTACTCAGATCCGTATACATGTATCCAGGATAACCTCTTCTTCCGGGCACCTCTTCACGTGCAGAAGATATTTCACGGAGTGCCTCGCAGTAATTTGTCATGTCCGTAAGAATGACGAGTATATGCATTTCCTTTTCAAATGCCAGGTATTCTGCAGTTGTCAGGGCAATTCTTGGCAGTATTATCCTTTCCATGGAAGGATCTGATGACAGATTCAGGAACATGACTGATCTTGAAAGCGCCCCAGTCTCCCTGAACTGGTTTGTGAAATAATTTGCCTCCTCACTTGTTATTCCCATGGCGCCGAATATAACCGCGAAATTCTCGCTTGAATCAAGCACCTTTGCCTGCCTTGCTATCTGGGCGGCTATCTGATTATGGGGAAGGCCGGACCCTGAAAATATGGGCAACTTCTGTCCCCTGACAAGAGTGTTCATGCCATCTATGGCGGAAATTCCCGTTTCTATGAATTCTGAAGGTTCCTCCCTTGAGTACGGGTTTATAGCATTACTTGTTATTTCCAGCCTTTCCTTTGACAGAATTTCAGGGCCGCCGTCAATCGGATTCCCAAGTCCATTAAAAACGCGCCCGAGCATATCCTCAGATATTGGAAGCCTGGCGGTCTCTCCTGAGAATTTAACCTTAGTTCCGGCCGTTCCTATACCCTGTGTAACGCCAAAAACCTGCACAACTGCAAGGCCGCTTCTGGTATCAAGGACCTGCCCCTGCCTTACTTCACCGTTTTCCAGTTCAATTTCCACCATTTCGTTGTATGCTGCATTCGGGACCTTTTCAACGAACAGCAGCGGGCCACTTATCTCTGAAACAGATTTATATATGAGCTTCGGCATTTTTTTCACCTACGAGTACTCCATACTCACTATGGATCTCATTTATTGTGTCCTCAAAATAAGCTTTGACATCATTTTCAGGTACAATTTTCATCCGCGATATCTTTTCCCTTACTGGCAAATTGGCTACATTTTCCATTGTAAGCCCCTTATCAAGCACCATGTTCTGATATGCATTGAGTTCCATTATTGCCTTCATCATCATATACTGCTTCTCCAGGGAACAGTATGCATCAATATCATCAAATGCACTCTGCTGGAGAAAATCCTCGCGTATCATCCTTGCAACATCAAGTATTGCTTTTTCCTTTTCCGGCATAGCATCATAACCGACAAGCTGTGCCACTTCCTGAAGTTCACTTTCCCGCTGCAGGATCGTCATGGCTTCCTCGCGCAAATCGTTCCATTCTTTCTGAACGTTCTGGTAGTACCATTTTTCAAGATCCTCTGTATAAAGTGAGTAACTGTTAAGCCAGTTTATTGAAGGGAAATGCCTCCTGTTGGCGAGGGAAGCGTCAAGGGCCCAGAAAACTCTGGTGACACGGAGTGTGTTCTGTGAAACCGGTTCTGATATGTCACCCCCTGGAGGAGATACGGCACCTATTACGGTTATTGATCCATACCTGTCATCCGGAGAAATTAGTCTGGCCCTTCCTGATCTTTCGTAGAATTCCGATATTCTCCTGCCAAGATAGGCAGGGTAACCCTCTTCTCCAGGCATTTCCTCTAGCCTTCCCGATATTTCCCTCAGGGCCTCGGCCCATCTTGAGGTACTATCAGCCATGAGGGCAACATCATATCCCATATCCCTGTAATATTCGGCTATGGTGACGCCGGTATATATGCTGGCTTCCCTGGCAGCAACGGGCATATTCGACGTGTTGGCTATAAGAACAGTTCGATCCATAAGTGGCTGCCCGCTTTTAGGATCTTTCAGTTCTGGAAACGTTGTGAGTATCTCGGTCATTTCATTGCCACGTTCTCCACATCCTATGTAAACGACTATGCTGGCATCGCTCCATTTTGCAAGCTGGTGCTGTATAACGGTGTTGTGTAGGAGTATTCCTCCGTACCCTCCAACAAAATTCATTCCATATTCTGGCACAGATATGTCGTATACATCAAACGTTCCATACATTGTCTCCACAGAAACGATCCTATCAGGAAATACGTATGAAAAGACCCCCTCATTTTTCTGCCCTTCATTCAGTTCATTCCCATCGATCAATTCTCCACTGGATTCACGCATGATCTGGGTGCCCTGAATAATCACATCATCATTTAACGTTCCTGAAAAGCTGTTAAGGTAAACCATGTATTCACCCTTACTTTTAACAAGGCTATGATCGATGCTGTTCGCGGAGAGTTTATAAGAAATTTCTGCCTGTTTGTAGTGGTTAGGCGCCTTCATGGCATACCTGCCGTTTTCTTCAAACGTACTGGGCCACAGCCTGTAAAGGTTTTTATGCGAGTCTATTTCATTAATTTCATCATACCTTTTCACCGATGATATGTAATCGCCGGCTTTCAGTTCTTTAGCCATTGTCTCCCATATCTTCCCGGCTTCGATTCTGAAAAGTTTATGTACGGGTGTAACGGTAACTTCCCTGCCGCTTTCAGTGGTTATCTTGATCATTTCATTTGATTTCCCCCTGTACAGAATCCCTGTACTGCTTCTGCTTATCTTACCGTTGTAAAGTGAGTAAATTCCAAGCGGCTTGTGGAGTCTTATTATCTCCTCATACCCATCCCTTTTCACAACTGATCCGGGATCGGTTTTCATCCTATCATAAATGGCCGATATTTTTTCTACGGAACCGTCAGCAAGTAAAATAGGTGTATCCCCTGAAACGCATTTCCCGCTGCCAAAAGGCCCGGGAACTGCAGCTGTACCGCCCTTTGCTACCGGAAACAGCATATCAATTACCCTCTGCCCTGTTACAAGGGGCAGATCAGGTGGAAGTTTTCTCATTACGGATCTTGCCATCCTCACAGGCCACTGGGTCACCATTTTTACTTCGCGCTTTCCGTTGCCGGTGGAAATTGTGGCAACTACATCATCTATTACGTGGGGCCCGCTAGAGATCATCTCGACTTTCCCTGAGATTCCAGGCGGAACCATTATCTTGTGTACTATAAGTGACGTTTCCTGAACCGTTCCCAGTATCTGCCCTGGATCAACAGTATCGCCTTTTTTTGCAACAGGAACAAAATCCCATTTCTTCTTCTTGTCAAGCGGATACGGATTAAGCCCTCTTGCTATAAAGTTGCCGGAAGTTTCCCTGATAACGTCAAGCGGTCTCTGAATACCGTCATATATGGATTTCAAAAGCCCCGGCCCCAGCTCCACTGAAAGCGGCTGTTTTGTATTCTCAACAGGTTCATCCGGTCTTATGCCCGCAGTATCCTCATAAACCTGTATCGTTGATTTGTTACGCTCTATTTTTATAATTTCCCCTATGAGCCCCATGCTTCCAACTTTGACCACATCGTACATCTTTGCATCTTCAACATCTAAAGCCTCAACAACAGGCCCGGAAACTCTAACTATTTTTCCCATTTGTTACACCTCTAAACAGATCCTATATCTATTCCAAGAATTCTCTTTGCCATTTCTTCAATGGATTCCTCTTCCTGGTGGCCAGGCAGTGGAATGAATACCACAAGCGGCCTGGATGAGCTTTCAACGTTTCTGAGAACTTTCCTGTCCAGCTTATCCTTTATATCTTCAGACGCAATTATTAAAGAACAGGAAGGCTTTTCAAAAACTTCCATGAATTTCTCCACACTTTTTTCGCCTTCAGCAATTATCGTATTGGTAACACCTAAAAGGCGGAAGCCAAGCACAATTTCGCGTTCTCCTATCACAGTTATGCAATTATCCATAAATCACCTTAAGAAAAGGTTGAAAGATCATATATCATCTCTTTTTCAAGCCCGTATATTTTTGAAAGATAGATGGCTCTTATATTGTTCCTTTCATTCTCTGCCCGTATCATGAAATAAAAGAGGCTATCAAGGGAGAGCGGAAGAGAGGAAAGTGAATTTATATACTTCTCATATACTATTTTTTTCATTACCGCATAAAAATGGTACACATTCCCATCCTCAAGGAATGCCTTCTTGGGGACCTCGAGATCAAAATACTGGCGCACACCGTCCACGATGCCAGAAACATCATTGGAAGAATATACCTCGGACAATTTTTCTACCGGGATATTTCCATACGGTACAAGGCCGGACGAAAATCTGCCATAATCAAGGTGCAGGGCTTTGGCCTTCAGGACAGTGATAAGGTTATTTATATCTATTTCAGACCTCACATAGCCCAGGACCGGCCCCTCATCTCCATTATAGAATTTGAGATTCTCAATAAGGTTGGAATAATAGTACTGATCAAGGGAATAAAGCACTGGAGATATATCACCAGTTTTCCTGTAATCCTCCATGTGCTGCATCATGAATGATCCATAGCCAAACCTTGTCAGATAGTTTATTATAGCTTCTATGGAACTCATTGCCATCATGTTCCTGTAGTCCTCCGCGACCATCAGGCTCCCGATCATTCCAAGCGGCACATTTCTAAAACTCATGAGAAAAACCTCCGCTTCACCGATATCGTGAGACAGAAATTTGGATGAAATAACAGTCTTTATATTCTCGACATCCCACTTTGAAAGGTATGAAACAACGGCATTTTTTGCGAGTGGAGGGCAGGCAAAGAGAACAAGCTTATTCATTCTAAGAAGATGACGGTTTATTGCCATCTGGGTTAGCTCCGGATCCTTGTAAATAGCAGAAAGGGCATCGTAATCATCCTTATACACAGTGCCATAGATCGCAGACGACACATCTGAAGCTTTATCAGTTCCTGCAAGTGCCACTAAAAAGTCGCGATTCAGGAAATCAGTACCGTATACCTTCAACCTTCCATAAGATCCAACGTATGTAGAATCCATCGTCAGCCCTCTATCTGAGAATATAACTTTGTCCGCATCCTTTCATTAATTTCTCCTATTATTTTTGATATGCGGAGGTCGATCTCCACGTCTCCATTTTTTGAAGTGCTGAGAACTCCCCCATATTCGTCGACTTTTCCGTACTTCAGATTCGAACCGGTAACAAGACTCTTATCAGCATCATCCACGTTTATTATGCAGTCATTCCCGAGCATACTCACAGAAACCGCTATCATGTCATTAAGCAGGTTCCTGTAATCCTTATATTTACGGATGTTCGCAATAATCTCGTCCGCCATCTCTATATTTTTATCTATTACTGCTTTTGTCCTGTCCCGCAATATGATTCTCGCTTCGATATTCGCCTTATCTATTATCGTTTCCTCTCTTTTTCTGGCTTCATTCGCCTTCCTGGTTCCATAGTCAGCTATCATCTGGGCGATAATCCGATCCTTCTCCCTGTTTAGCTGTTCTACCTTTGAATCGGTATCCTTAAGAATAGCCTTTTTTTGACCCTCAGTCTTGCTTTCTACGTCCCTGATCAGATCTTCAAGCGGCATATCCATCAAATTATGTGAAGCAGCAGAATGATTCCAAGAGCAAGACCTATTACCCAAAGAGTTTCAGGTATTACAAAAAAGAATAAGACCTGACCGAACTTTTCAGGCTTTTCAGCAATTATCCCCATACCAGCGGCTCCAATGCCCTGCTGGGCCATGCCTGTACCTATAAGTCCACCAGCAATCGCTATTGATGCCGCAATAGCCAAGAGCGCTTCTTCCAAACTAACCATTAAAATGCACCTGTTTAGGCATTTACGTTGTATATATAAATATAACCATCCCTCTCCGGTTTTATTAAATTAGGCAGAGTCTTTTGATCATATATGATCATTGGCTATCGGTTTTTTCCAAAAATATTATGAATTTTAATATATGTTATTGTCTTTAATTGCATAACTACAAAAATGCTAATATTTTTTTTGTTATTCGTCTATATATATAATTATTATTTTAAATATTATACTTAAAGCAGCAATCGCTACAATACTCTCAAAGTACGATACCTGCAATGAAACCGAATCCTTTATATCACTGTGTTTTTTGATAATAATGCCAATCCACAGTTTGTTCCATGAAAAACAAACGATTCTGATATTCTTAAGTATATTTCTTTATCATAGCAAAGCGAGTTTTCGGCTTATATGCACAGGCAGTTTAAGGCGGATAACGGCCTATAGATTTCGATCCAGCGTCAATAAATGAAATGCACCTCAACTACCGAAGGGGTACGGGCAGGAAGCATTCAATTGGGCCCGTGGAATTTATAGTCCTTTACTTGCACGACTATACTTTGGTTCTGGAATTTCACTATCTGTTTCTTGGCAGATAAAAATCGACTTCTTCAGGATTTCAGCATTCCTCTCATACGGGGCCATATCGTGTTTATACATAAATATAAATTTAATATAAATATAAAAAGGCAGGTAATTATAGTCATTGCCATGACTATCTATCCGTATACTTCATTCCATCCTTATGTGCAGAAAAAAGGTACTTATTGTTGAGAAACGTGTCAGTGAAGCAGGTATCAACAGACGAGTCAAAGAGGAGAAGAACAGAGATAGGATTATTCCAA
>JAVRLS010000019.1:0-15671 GCA_031961205.1 Thermoplasmataceae archaeon
CATGGTCTATGGAAAAAGCCTGAAATCTTTTCTTGCCAGCGATCAGTATGAAAAAGTTGTAAAGAACACGGTTGAAGCCGGAGGTACCATAACTAACCTCAGGAAATTCAGCAGCAACTGGGGCCCTGCAGCAGGCCTCCTTCAGATGGTGGATGCGATAAAGAATGACAGGAAGACGACGCTTGAAGCAAGTGTATACCTGGATGGCGAATATGGTGTCCATGACGTCTTTGCCGAGGTTCCTGTCGTTCTCTCGAAAAACGGCATTGAAAAGATCGTAGAGGTGAATCTTGACAGCGATCAAAAGGCAAAGTTCATGAAAAGCATAGACGCCATAAAGAGTAACCTGAAGCAGGTTCCACCTGAATATCTGAAATGATACTGTAATTTTAACAAGCACACCTCTCATTTTTTTATCATACACAGCCTGATCCGCCCCATAGCGGCTTGCTTGAAGGACCAGGCGGGTATCATTTTTATATAAAGTTTACTGCAGCTGTATCAATCTCATCAGGTTCTGAAACCGAAGGAGATGGATAGAAAATACCGGGTTGCACCAGCAGGTTCCAGCGATCGATAAGATCATAACTCCAGAAGATGAATGCCAATACGGTTAACATAAATCACGGGATGGATATACGCAGGCAAAAAGAAATATATACATATATTTTAATTGAAGGGAAAGTTTCTTTAAATATTATTACCGATTACTATGTAAAGGTAGAGAGTATATTTTTTTAAGAAAGAAAGCATACACTATTATGAGCAGAAAGAAAATATCAGTAATTGGCGCCGGCAATGTTGGTGCCACAGTAGCGCAATTTCTAGCAGCTAAGGAACTCGGCGACATATACCTTTTTGATGTCGTTGACGGCAAACCCGAGGGAGAAGCTCTGGACATGCAGGAGGGTGCACCACACTGGCTTTATGATCTGGATATTTCTGGATTCACAACATCTGATCCATCGAATTATAAAAACATGGAAGGATCCGATGCAATAGTTATAACCGCTGGTCTCGCGAGAAAGCCTGGAATGAGCAGGGATGATCTTTTTGATAAGAATGTCGAAATAATGGCTGACGTTGCAAAGAACGTTAAGAAGTATTCGCCAGATTCAGTAAACGTTGTTGTTTCCAACCCGGCAGATATCATGGCTTACGCACTGCAGAAGGTTGCCGGAATTGAGCCATCAAGGATTCTCGGTCTCGGGGGATCGCTGGACAGCTCAAGGTTCAGGACATTCCTTGCCAAAGAGCTTGGAGTTTCATTCCAGGATGTCAATGCGTTCGTTGTTGGGGGCCACGGAGATGATATGGTTCCATTCGTGAGATATTCAAGTGTCGCCGGAATACCAATAGAAAAGCTGCTTCCAAAAGAAAAAATTGATGAGATAATAAAGAGGACAAGATTTGGCGGCGGAGAAATAGTGAACTACCTCAAGAGTGGAAGCGCATACTATGCGCCGGGAATCTCTATAACGGCAATGGTTGAATCAGTTGTGAAGGACAGGAAGAGAGTGATTCCATGCGCTGCCTACATAACAGGATCACATGCCGAGCACTATGGAATAAAGAACAAATTCATAGGAGTCCCCATAAAGATCGGTGAAAAGGGTGTCGAACAGATATACGATATAGATTTCAGGCCGGATGAACTCGAGCTATGGAAGAAGAGTGTAGCTTCAGTCGAGGCCAGCTCCAGGAAAGTTGATGAATTTATTGCGAAACATCCGCAATAAATCTTTTTTCATTTTTGTAAAATCAATGTTTTTTCCTGATATAATCGGAATAAAAATCCGGATATTCTGCATAACGGATAGGATCCGTATAACCGGCTTCCATGAACCCTTTAAGGCGCAGCTGGCAGGAATCGCACTTCCCGCATGCTTTATCGCCGCCATTGTAGCATGACCATGTCAATTCGTACGGCACTTTCAGTTTCTCCCCGAGTTTCACTATTTCCCCCTTGCTCAGGTACTGAAGCGGAACCATGATCCTGATCCCCCTTTCTATCCCGATCCTTGTCCCGAGGGAAAGCGCCTTTTCCATTGCATTGAAGTAATCCGGCCTGCAATCAGGGTATCCTGAATAATCTATCGCATTTGCCCCTATGAAAATAACGTTTGAACCAAGTGTTTCAGCATAGGCGGCTGCAACAGAAAGGAATATGGTGTTCCTCGCAGGAACATAGGTTATAGGTATATCTTCAGAGATATCTGTTATCGGCCTTTCCGGAACGTCAATGTTGTCGGCAGTCAGGGCGCTGCCTCCTATTGCCCGCATATCTAACTTCATGACTTTTCTGTCGATACCATAGTATTCTGCAACCTTTTTTCCGCTTTCAAGCTCCTTCCTGTGCTTCTGGCCATAGTCAAAACTGAGTGCGTGTACGCTGTATCCCTTCGATAGGGCATAGGCCATAACGGTTGATGAATCGAGGCCTCCTGAAAGAAGAACAACAGCTTCGTTCGACATTTCTAATCACCACCATTTTCTATGCTGGAAAAGGCCCCCTGTCCGGGCCCCTCCTCAACGGAAATCTCGATCCTGGATATATTTTTCCTCAGCCTGATCTTTTCAAGAACCTTTTTTACTATGAAGGAGGAAAGTTCTTCACTTGTCGTGTTAAAAACGTCACAAACGTAAACATATTCAGCAGGTATGATCATCCTCTTTGCATTATATTTTATTATGTATTCGCCATTTTTTTCATCATACTCATATATCCCGGATTTTCCAGGAACAAGAAGCCGGTGATCCATCTCATTTATGACTGATCTTATGGCATTCTTCAGTTCTATAAAATCTATCAGCATGCCGTTTTCCATCTCTCCCTCAACATTCACAATGATCCCGTAGTCGTGCCCGTGGAGGCGTGAGCATTTCATATGCGATGGTATAAAATGCGCAGCTGAAAAACGCATATTGGTATACCATCCATTTACTGTAAGACGCATAACTCGTAATTTGTTCTTACTATATCTTATTATTTGAGGCATTTGAATCTAATGTGCGGATTTACTTATTGATATCCAGGAATTCATCTTTCTCCCTGCTTTTTGATATCTTCTCACGATCTATTTTTTCCGCTGGGTAGTATACTGATTTCCATTCATACATATGAACGGTTGGGTATTATTATGGCTGCAGATCGATATATCCGGCATCAACACCGTCCGTCAATTTACTGATCTGTGTAGTCAAGGCATCAAATCATGTTATATATAATCCGGATACGATGCAGTACTATGGCTATTTTCTACCTGCCTGTTCCGGAATTCAATCCAGTCCTTCGAAGATTTCACTCATATCCGGATCATTCCCATTCAATGAATGTATACGTACGCATCCTGTCCTGATATGCTTCAGGGAATTTACACGTAATTCAGGCGCAATGAGCGATAACAGCCAGATCAAAATCTTATGTATCTATCATGAACTGTCAGTATAAATTTTTATAATCTTTATTGCCGGGATATTTATATTTCCAGGTAGATGAAATAATTATCGTAATCGTATGGCCTGAGATCAACGATCTGCTTTACGCTGTAAATGCTCAGCGCATCCTTTGAATCTTTCAGTATCCTGTCTCCGCTTTCAGATGATTTTATGGATCTGGTCTTGAGAACGAAGAAAGCATTTTTTGCATCGAAATTTTCCACATTTTCGTTGAATATCTGTATCTGGTTTCTCTGCGATATGTCCTGGTATACCGTATCGATGCTGTCAATGAAGAATGAGTACCTTTCCACATGATTCGCATCCTCAAGAATGGGGTATATATTATTACGGGCCTGTGCAAGATCTAAAAGCTTTGAAAATGGCTCATATCCGATTTCTATTGCATATACCCTTCCATCAGATACTATATCGGATACGTGACTGACCGTAGTTCCAGAGGAAGCGCCCAGGTAAAGGACGCTGGATTTAGAACTTACCGGAAAGTATCTGAGGCCTTTCAGGATTGCGGCGGCAAGCTTGCTCCTTTCGGGCACCCATTCCCGCAAATAAGTGCCGTTTTCCCTGTATATATGTTCCCCATAAACGCTCCTGTTGAAATTCGTCCGGGTGAAAAGACTATCTCCTTTCCTGATTATTCGCTGCCCGAAGACAGCCGTATTCACCTCCATATGCTTATCTTTCCTTCTCTTTGGCATATATGCCCTCTTATGCTTACACGTAAAAACCTGTAACTATATACATATTTACCGTTAGTTCAAAACCGTTATTTCAAAAAGGGTTATAAAATATTTTACCGTTTTCAAGGGTCAGGTTGATATATTTTCCAGGTACCTCCCCGAAGCTTTTGGTCCTGCCAGTGCAATTATCCCTGCAATAAGTCCCGTAACGGCTATGAATGTGAATCCGAACTGGAAGGAATAGGTTGCAACAAGTACTGGCAGCAGAATTGCACCGAGGGCCCCGCCACCATGCCCGATTCCATCAGTTAGGGCGAATCCGGACGCCCTTCCCCTGGTCGGATAGCTTTCAGCTGTATATGTGTACGCAACCTGAAGGTACATGCCAAGGCCGAGAGCCGCAAGAAAAGATCCGGCAAGGATTCCTGATGGTGTCTTGAATCCGAAAAGGATCAGGCCGGCGAACCAGGCTATGGTATCCAAAAATATCACGTACTTTCTCTCTATCCTGTCAGCCGAAAATATCATAATTATCGCACCGACAGGATAGCCCACGGCCCCGATTGCAAGGTATGTTATCGACTTTGATATCGTTATTCCAGCAGCGGAAAGCATTGTTGCAGCATCACCGAGGAATGCATAATTGCCGATGTACCAGAGGAACCACATTGCAACGAGGAGAACCATCCTCTTGCTGTACGGTTTCTTAAACAGGTACAACGTTGGAAACTTATCCTCATAATCTTCCAGCTTTATTGAATCCGGTTTTGGATCCGGAAGCTTGCCAATCCTCTTCTCGGCGGTCTGTTCCATCATCTCGAGTATTTTTTTGGCCTTTTCCAGATTTCCTGCCTTGAGGACAAGCCATCTAGGGGATTCCGGAAGCTCAAACCTGAAAATCAGGGCTATCACTGCAATTATGCCCCCTATGAAGAAAAGGTAGCGCCAGCCATTGAAGTAGACGGGTACCAGTCCGAGGGCAATGAAGGGTGTCAGGGCTTGCCCCATTATGCCGATAAGGAAAGTGTAAACAGAAATCCTCCCTCTCCAGCGTGGCGGCGCAAATTCGCTTATGTACCCTGACACAAGATTCAGGTCAGCACCAAGGCCAAGCCCTGTTATGAACCTGAAGATTGTTAGTTCCGGTACGTTAAGTGAAATGCCGTCTCCGAAGGATCCGATTGCAGTCAGTCCCATTGTCAGTATCATAGACCTGTACCTGCCAAAAATATCGGCAAGTGATCCAATGATATACGAACCTATGGCATAGCCCAGCAGCCCCACCGATAGAGCAATAAAAAGAGCAGTAGACGTCCCGATGTGAAACTGAACCGATATTGCCGGCATAGCGAAACCTATATCCGATATATCATAGAATGTGAAGAAATATCCGACACCGAGTATAGCAATAAATGCCCATGGAAGGGACCATACAGGTATGCGGTTGACTCTGGCAAGAATATCTCTAACCTCTGGATTATCAACATTCGCCATATTATAATTATACGCACAGGAAGTATATACAGCTTTTTCAAAAAGCAATCATGTCCATGAATTTACAATTATATGTTTTTTCCATGAAAAATTAATTAGCGAAGATTTCATACATAGAGATCATGGAATGCGAAATGTGCGGTAAAAAGGTCCCGAAGACACAGAAAGTGATGATCGACGGGGCAATCCTCAATGTATGTGATGAATGCGCAAAATTCGGAACGCCTGTTATCAAGAAGAACGAGTACAGGCATGTGGATTCCATAAAGGTTTCAATGCCGGAAAGGCCTGCCCCGGTATATGCGCCAAAGCCGGCAAAGCCAAGGCCGAGACGGAATGATGATAACATGGAAATAGTGGAAGATTACGCTGATCTGATAAAAAATGCGCGGGAACACCTTGCAATGTCCCAGACGGATCTTGCCTCCAAAATTTTTGAAAGGAAAAATGTGATATCCAGCATAGAAAGGGGTGATCTCATGCCGGATCTTAAGACAGCCAGGAAGCTTGAGAAGATACTCGGGATAAAGCTTCTGGAAGCGGAATGAAGGATCGTTTCTATCTATCCGATTAAAAAATATGTCGGACAGCAGAAACATGCGAGATATACACAATCATATGAATTGTCTTATATTAAGCCATAATATGCATTCTCCTGATGCATTATTTAAAATCGTTATATATTAAAATACAATTTAAACATTTTCTACAGAAAAAGCTTATATAACCGTCTTTTTTATTAGATACTGGGTAAGGAATTTGAGAATAGAAATAGGGCAAAGAGTAGATATTGAGGTGGATAGAGAGGATGTGGAGAGAGTCTCAAAAGGGTCTATAATAGCGACCTGGTACAATATGGGTATACCCATATACATTGAGCTTTTCGTTAATAAGAGTCTTATTTCTGAAATCCGGAAGATGTTCGAGAATAATAATAGGAAGGCTGCCCTGATTTCTATTACAAGAATCTCGAAATCCAGGTATGTAGTGGAGCCCACGGTTGTGGTTTTAAATAAGCAAAGGAGGGATATAACCCCCATCTGATCATTTTTATTTATAGCTGTAAAAGCCACGTTTTGTTTTTTTACCTAAATTTTTGGCTTCCACCATCCTTTTTATCGTCTGTGAGGTTATATAGTGTTCCCCGTAACTGTTTCTGAGTATGTCCATAACGTCCTTAACAACATCAAGTCCGATCATGTCAGCCAGCTCGAAGGGCCCCATCGGCATCCCGGCTCCCTTTTTCATGGCCTTGTCGATTTCCTCCGCAGAAGCCACATTTTCATCAAGCATTTTTCCTGCATCGTTAATCATGGGTATCAGTATCCTGTTGACTATGAATCCTTCCCTTTCCTTCACCGGTACCGGAACCATTTTTTCCCTGTGATTCTGAAGCGATGAAAGAAATGCTATGTTCTCCTTCACAATGTCATTTCCAGTCAGGAGCGATGGAACGACCTCAACGAGGGGAAGAAGGTACGGGGGGTTGAAGAAGTGGTTTATCAGCATTCTTTCAGGATGGCTGATCGAGGAAGAAAGCTTCGTTATGCTGAGAGAAGAGGTATTTGAAGCCACGATTGCATCTTCCCTCAAACTCCCTGAAAGGTTTGCAAAAACGTCCTGCTTGACCTTCTCGTTTTCGAACACAGCCTCAACCACGTAATCGCAGTCAGCCAGATCGGAATAATCATCCGTAAGCTTTATCCTTTTTTCGATATCGGATGCCCTGAATCCGGATGCAAGTTTCTTCCTGATGATATTTTTCTGGTTTTCGTCCAGGGATATCCCGTAGCTTTCTATCCTTGAGATCTCCTTTTCCGGTTTTTCAATGAGTATCTTTTCATAGCTGCTGGCAACCTTTTTTATATTTTCAAATCCTCTTTTTGCCAGGTCCATATTCTGATCCTTCAGTTTGACGTCATAGCCGTTGAAGGCGAAAACTTCTGCTATCGATGATCCCATTGTGCCGGCACCAACCACGCCAACTTTCTTAATTTCCATGCCTTATCATTGCAAATATGTAAATTAAACTTTCAGCACACTCTTCCCACCGTATCATGATTGAATCATCATGTTCATCGTTCCAATCCTGCGGGTTTCGCCGAACATATCAACCGGAAAAATATGAGTTTCGCATGAGGGAATTCATGTGCCATGCGTTAAATGATGGATCGCACAGCTATTTACTGTATAAATTCAGGCATATCCATCTATTTATAGACATTTTATCGCATGCCTGCAGGAAATATTTATATATAGGTTTTTAGTAAATATCATGTCCAGAAATGTCACATAAAAAAATAGACGAACTTCTGAAGGACGAAACAGCTTCGTCCGAAGATATGGATAGGCTAGTCTTTGATGATGTGAAAAAAAGCAAAAGATCAGGGGACAATCCTCGTCCTGTCCCTAGGAAATAAGGTGGTTTCTCTAATATTGGAAAGTCCGAGAATGATCATAACAAGCCTTTCAAGGCCAAGGCCCCAGCCAGCATGCGGGGGCATGCCATATTTAAATGACTGAATATAAAATTGAAAAGATTCAACATTCAAACCTTTTTCTCTGAACCTTTTTTCAAGCATATCCGGATCGTGCACCCTTTGCGCTCCAGACGTTACTTCAATTTCATGGTACTGGAGATCGAAGGAATTGGTCACTTCGGGATCATCGCCTTTCGGCATTGTGTAAAAAGGTCTCAGGGACGACGGCCATTCTGTTATGAAATAAAAGCCGTTGAATTTTCCCCCTATTATCCTCAGCTGTTCAGGGGAGAAGTCACCGCCAAATTCCATGCTTTCGCCCTTGCTTTCAAGATACGATATTGCATCCCTGTAGGTTATTCTCGGAAACGGCACATCGGGAACGCTTATCCTTATGCCGGTTTCAGAAAGGTACGTACCATCTGCCCTGTTGAGTTCTTCTATTCCGGATTTTACGGCATTTTCGAGCATCGACATTGCATCCTCGTGATCGGCGAAGCTCATCTCAATATCTATTGACGTGAACTCATTCAGATGCCTTGTTGTGTTGTGCTCCTCGGCCCTGAACGCCGGCCCGACTTCAAAAACACGATCGAATCCGGAGGACATGAGTATTTCCTTGTAAAGCTGGGGGCTCTGGTTAAGGTAAGCGTCCTTTTCAAAGTACCTGACAGGAAAGAGATCGGCCCCCCCTTCGGTAGCGGCTGCCACAATCTTCGGCGTGTGAACCTCAGTGAATCCATTTGAATTAAGGTATTTCCTCATACCCCACAGGACATGGCTCTCGGACCTGAATATCATTAGATTCTGGGGCTTTCTCAGATCCATGAACCTGTTGTTGAGCCTTGTTTCCAGATCAGACTGGACAGGATCGATGACAGGAAGGGGTAAAGGAGCGAGGGAACCATTGAGTATCTCCAGATCCGTTCCGTTCACTTCAATGCCTGATTTGCTTATGCTCTTCCTGTTCAGCGTTCCGGCAACTGAAACAACGGATTCCCTGGCAAGCGCCCTGAGAACTGTTGCAGTTTCGCCGCTGTTCCTGAATGTAACCTGTACCGTTCCTGTATTATCCCTGACTATCAGAAATGAAACGTTCTTGAGAATCCTGACATCCTGGACCCATCCCTTTATTATAACCTGGCTTCCGTCAGGCAGCGCTTTAAGATCACCGGCATAATTTCTCTGCATGAAGTCCGATATGTGTAACTGTATTAAATTATTTTTATTCTGCAAATGATTCAAATTTTAATGGAAACGTGATATATTGTGGTTATTCAAAGCCATCACTTTGGTTTCACAACACCGCCCGACGGCATTCCGGGCGTTTTAAACCCGAACAGGGAGAGCAGGCCTCCACTCTTCCTTCTTGCATCAGTCTCCCTGAGCCTGACGAAAAGCGAAGAGGACAGGAATCTTCCTGCGGATATGATCATGTACGTGATCAGGAGCCCCTCCCGGAGGCCATGAACGTTTATCATATACTGGAGCAGGTATCCGCCTGCAAGCGCACCGATCAGGTATACGATACCATTTGTTCCGTTTATTATTGAAAGAAATTCGCCCCGCCTGTTTGCGGGCACAATGTCAAGGAGGTACGAATTCATGACAACATTCTGTATTGCACCGGCAATTCCGCTGTAGACCTCTATGCCCAGAAAATCGTAGACCGTGTTCGAAATAGCGTAGAATACCGGTATGAAGCCAAGCATGATCCTGTTTGCGAATATCATTGGTGGCCTGTATAAACCGTCAATCTTCCTTCCGAGTAGATACTGAACGAGGACGCCGGACGAAAGGGAAACTGATGTCAGCACCGCAACTACCGATAGATCAAAATGCATTACCAGTACAATGGTCATGGGAAAAACAGGCCATGCCATGGACCAGAAGAAACCCTGTGTATTCATTGCGATAAAATAATTAAAAAAATTCCTGTTTTTCTTTATATCACTGAATGACGCATGCCGTCTTTCCCTTCTTGCCACTGGCCGTTTCTCGTTCACCATGGAAAATAATACCGCTGACAGGACATAGGAAAACGCTGCCATGGAAAACGGCACTATTATAAGGCTCCTGCTGGCATCGCGCAGGTAAACAGCCAGGAATACCAGGGATATTATTGCCCCTGCAGACCCGAAGTTGTTTATGACCGAAAGAAAATGGCCCCTGGTTGACATGTCTTCTACATCCGCTATGAGCGAGAGCAGGTTCACGCTGATCATGGCGCCTGTCAGCGAAAGAAGCGCATATACTACGATGAGTCCGATCGGGGTGTCAACAAAGGCCATCATAAACCATAATATTGCCAGGGAAACGCTTCCGGCTATGAGAAAGGGGACCCTTTTGCCGGTAATATCGCTGATCCTGCCCCAGATCAGCTGCCCGCCGTTGCTGAGAGCATTTGACGTTGACTGGAGCCACCCCATTTCCACAGCCGTTGCACCTATCATTACGCCATATACCCCGACGAACGATGAAGCGGCCGTGGCACCCAGTGATATAATAAAATAACGGATCATTATCAGAATCCGGTTCTTCATATGCCCTCTTTCAGGGTAAAATTTAAGTTCGTATTAATTCTTATCCATCTTCGACGATTTTCGCAATTTTCAGTTTGCCGGAAGCGATGCATGACTTACTGGAAAAATTAGATAAATCATCAAATCCGCATATCTGGATTATGGATTAATTTAAACTTTATACATATTTTTACGGCAATCGTCGATTTGAACACTATATAAAGCTTTTCGACGGATACAAATAAATATAAATATATTGCCATGTTAGTCGCTTGATCTGCGACAACATGAAAAAGTTCATGATAATGGCTTTTTTACTGCGTAGATTTATTACTAAAGAATAAGTAAAAACAAAAAAAGTTTAAATACAGATACGAATGTAGTTATCAGTAGTGAAATAAAATGGCTATTGAGGAAGAAGCTCCAAAGAGATGTCCTGAATGCCATTCAGAACATTTGATCAGGGATTATGAACATGGCGAATTGATATGTGGCGACTGTGGGGCCGTGATTGAGGATTCTTTTATCGATCAGGGCCCGGAATGGCGTGCTTTTGATTCTGATCAGGATGAACGGCGGGCAAGGACCGGATCGCCGATGACATACCTGAGCCATGATAAGGGACTCGCGACCGAGATATCATGGTCAAACAAGGATTATTATGGAAAGCGTATACCTCACAAGAACAGGGCCCAGATATACAGGGTAAGGAAATGGCACCAGAGAATAAGGGTTTCCAATGCCGCTGAAAGGAACCTGTCACTCGCGCTCCAGCTGCTCAACGACAACGGTGCAAAGCTTGGCGTTCCCAAGGATATAAAGGAGACGGCAGCACTGATATACCGTAAGGCTGTTGAAAAGAACCTGATAAGGGGAAGAAGCATTGAGAGCATCGTATGCGCCTCAATTTATGCTGCATGCAGGAAGGTGAACCTTCCGAGAACCCTGGATGAAATAGCCAAGGCATCCGAGGTCAACAAGAAGAAAATCGGAAAGGCTTACAGGCATCTTGCCAAGGAACTTGACCTCAACCTCAAGCCTACAACTCCATTTTCTTACATTGCGCAGTTCTGCAATAAACTCGATCTTGACAAGCAGGCTATAATGATAAGCGAGGATATTGTGAGGAAATCAATAGCCATGGGAATTTCATCCGGGAAGGGGCCGACCGGAATAGCTGCAGCATCCATCTATATATCATCGGTCATGGTCGGCAAGCCAAGGACGCAGAAGGAAATAGCAAGGGTTTCAGGCGTGACCGAAGTGACGATCAGGAACCGCTACAAGGAGATAAGCAAGGCCCTGAACATTTCAATATCCGACTGAAAATGGTTAAAATATACGTAATAGACAACGGCGGGCAGTGGACTCACAGGGAGTGGAGGGTTCTCAGGGAACTCGGCGTCGAGACTGCGATAGTTTCAAACGATGCCGATTCCCGCGATATCGATGACGCAGACGGTATTGTCCTTTCAGGCGGAGCGGCAAACATCGATGAAGAACTTGATCGCCTGGGGAATGTTGGCAGATTCATAGATGATCATGAATACCCGATTCTCGGCATATGCGTCGGAGCCCAGTTCATTGCACTGCATTACGGGGCAGATGTCGTAAAGGCAAAGCATCCTGAGTTCGGGAAAACTGACCTGAAGGTGATGAGGAGCGAGAACATCCTGGAAGGCGTTCCCGGGAAAATACACGTATGGGAAAACCATAACGATGAAATAATAAACCTGCCGGATTGCTTTACTTTAATGGCAAGTTCGGATACGTGCACCGTTCAGGCATTTTATCACAGGAACCGCCCCATATTCGCCGTGCAATTCCACCCCGAGGTCGAGAATACTGAATCTGGAAGAAATATCTTTAAAAATTTTATAAAAATATGCGAGAAAAAGAAGGACAGGATTAACCTTTACGATAAGTAAGCCATATCAGAAGACGATAGATCGGAACCTAAAGACTTATGATATAGGATAACATGATATATATCACCGGGTTGATCGGCCTGAATTTACCGCTGAATAAATTTCAACGGCATGATGCCTGATCGGTGAAATCTTCGAATAATGCTATGCGATGCTGCGGGCACATATCTGGCGATCTGGTCCTTAACACACTGGCATACTGCATAAATAGGGAGGTAAAAGAATGCTGGCAACGGATCTTAAGAATCTTTCGGTTTATACGAACAGGGGGGATTTGCTGGGCAAAGTTGATGACGTTATAATCGATTTCGACAAGGATACCATACACGGCATATTCCTGTCGAAAACAAACGAGAAACTTGTAAAAAATGGGGAACCAATGTCAATACCGCTCAATTATATAAAGGCAATCGGCGATGCCATTATACTGAAGGCATTCCCGGATCTTACACGCTGAGATCAGTCATGGAGAAAGTATGCGTAATCGTCAGAATCATAGAAATTGACGTAACCATACCTCTCCAGCTGCGAAATACCGCGGTAACCCGCTGACAGCGGTTCTATTATGCCCTCATCCACATTCCCGTCCGGCCTGTATATCCTGAACGGCCTTGATCCCTCAGGGCACCAGTTTATTATCTTTGTTTTTTCCTTCATCTCCGTGCCGTCGTAAGCGTAACCGTTTTCGGTTTTCACAAGGTAACACAGGTCCTTGAGCCTGAAGCGGTCCCCCTGCTTCAGGGAATCTGCGTCCTTTGCTGAAATAAATACCGAATCTCTCACATCGTAGACACGGTTGCCATAATTCTTGAATGTTGGATGAAACGGTAAGTACGACTTCATTTCAGGGGCATCCTTCAGCGTTATCTTCTGCGGATTCTGCACGAATGAGAACCTGTATGCATGCGGATCGATAAGCTCCCTGTTTATCGAATTGAATATGTCCCATGAAAATTCAGCATCAATCTCCCTCAGTCCGGAATTTATCCAGTACCTCCTGAATGTCTCGGGCAGGTACCCCCTCTTCTCCATTGCCCTGACCGTTCCCAGCCTTATGTCGCTCCATGAATCGTATATTCCGGATCTTATGCCCTTCTTCATTGCCGATGTTTTGAGTATCGTGCCGGGAATCTTGACCATGCCGTAATGGTAGTAATAGGGGCGTTTCCATCCGTTGTATTCGAATATGTATTTCTGTTTCTCGGTATTTGTCAGCTGGTCCTTTCCCCTCAGCACATGGGTAAGGCCGAGAAGATGATCATCGATGGCCACGCTGAAACTCATCATGGGATAAACATGGTACCGATCGCCTGTTCTCGGATGTTTTTCATTTATTATCCTGAAGGCTATCCAGTCTCTTACTGACGGATTTGGGTGATTCAAATCGGTTTTCACGACCGCTATTGCTTCTCCCGGTCCGAACCTGCCTTCAAGCATGCCTTCAAAAAGTTCCATGTTCTTCTCAGGGCTGTTTTCGCGATCTGGAACCGGTATCGAGGCCAGCTTGCTCTTCCTGAAATCATCCTTTTCACAGCGGCATATGTAAATCTTTCCCATCCCTATGAGTTTTCTGGCTTCATCATAGTATATCCCGAACCGGTCGCTCTGGATAACTATTTTCGTTACGTTGACACCGATCCATTTGAGGTCTTCAGGTATCATTCTGTATGCATCAGGATCTATGTTCAGGGGATTCGTATCCTCAAGCCTGAGTATCAGTTCTCCACCGTACCTTTTCACATACTCGTCATTGAGAATCGACATCCTTGTATGCCCTATGTGCAGCGGGCCGGAAGGGGACGGCGCAAGCCTCATCACAACTGATCCCGTGACTCCTTCCAGATCGGGAAGCCTGTGTTCCTGAATCTTCTTTTCCCTCTTCATGAGATCAGGATAATCCCTTGCAATGATATCCGATATCTGATCGAATGAAAGAGAGTTCACGTATTCCACCTGTAATCTTGCAGTTTCCATGGCCTCCTTTGGTGATCTGCGTAATTCGGGAATATCACCCATTGCCTTTCCTATAACTGACTTTATGTCTGCCTTCCCGCCATGTTCAAATGCGTTCTGCAGGGCCCTCTTTTTTATCTCCTCATCGAACAATGAAACACCTCACGAAAATATCAATTTGCGGATGGGATCAAGTCCGCCCTCTGAATTGACCGTTATTGCAATGTCCTCAACGATCTTCTCGCTGATATCCGCCTTGGTCTGTACCCTTACAACCCTCGGGTTTATATTTGCTTTAATGTGTTTGTAAAGATGATCCTGGACATCTGCCGGATAGAGTGACGATTCGCTGTAATCGAAAAGGAAAATTATTGTTCCGTTTATGTCCTTCAGGGCCAGTATGGCATTCTTCTCTATATCATTCATACCGGAAAAATCCCTGTCAAGTATGCCGGGTGTGTCTATGAGCTGCGCCTTATTCCCGCTGCCTTCAGCATATCCGATCATTATTGACTTTGTTGTGAATGGATACGGAGCCACCTTAGGGCTTGCCGTTGTAAGGGCGGTAAGGAGCGAACTCTTTCCAACATTTGGCATTCCAGCTATTATGTATGTTTTCATGTCGAGGTTTATCTCCGGTATCCTCTTCATGTAATCACGGCATTTTCCAAGAAAGAGAAGATCATCGTTCAGATCATTTACGAGTGAGGAGAAGCGGCCGTAATACGATCTCATCAGTTCATTTATCTGCTTTATGTCCTGCATCCCCTTGCATTTTCTTATCGTCTGCGTGCTTATCTCCTTGATCTTCTCAGATGTTTTCATTACCTTTGAAAGCGATATCTTGTACTGGTCTATATCGAACATAAGATCGATCAGATCCTGGTAAAAAGGGTGTATCTTCTCTATCGACGGAAATTTCTTGACTATCCTGTCCAGATGGGAGCAGCTTATGCTTTCAATCGTTGAAACCTTGTCCTGTATTTCCGCCCTGACCTTATCCGTCTTGTTCCTGTAATAGCCCTCCTCTATCTTGCTTGCGCGTGAGAACGACTTATCTATTAATTCCTGACTTCTCAGGATTGTGTTCATTTTCATCAGCATAAATTATCCTTTAGTTCCTAATGGCAAACTGAATAAATGTTTTCCTATTGG
>JAVRLS010000020.1:0-15308 GCA_031961205.1 Thermoplasmataceae archaeon
TATTGTATTGTAGTCATTGAATGCGTATTCGATCAGTTTCCTTGAGTCATTGAATGTTTCAATGTCGTTTACCCATATGTAATCCGTCTTCAGTGAATTATGGAACGATTCTATATCCCCATTGTCTTCAGGTGTGTGTTTCTGTATGTATTCCTGACCGATTCCCATTATCTTCATGGATTCCCTGAATTCCTTTGCGACATACTGCGGTCCGTTATCCGTCCTGAGTGTTAGATTCATGGGCTTCGAATCTGGGAACCTGATGGCGTATGCTTTCTCAACCGCCCTGATGCAGTCCCTCGCTGTGCATGACCTGGACAGTTCATAGGAGATCCACTTCTTTGAGAAGCAGTCCTTGATGCTCATCAGATATGCCATGCCATCCCTTGTTGTACTGATGTAGTGGATGTCAGTTTCCCACAACCTGTTTATTCCATCAGGTTTTGTCAGGTCTTTCCTCCTTGTTCTGTTCTTGTGCCTCGAATAGGGGAGTGCAAGATCATTCCTTTTCATTATCCTCCTCACGGTTTTTACGTTTACATGCGCCCCTGAATTCCTCAGCATTGCCCATATCCTCCTGTAACCATAAGTTGTTCTTTCAGCTGTCAGTTCAAGTATCTTCCTTTCGATATCTGAAGGAATCCTTGTTTTTCGTTTTCCTTTCTTATTCTTCTTCCCGTAGTATATTGTCGATCTTGCCATATTCATGGCCCTTGATATCCTTGCAATGGAAATGCGATCCCTGAGATCCTCAACGATCATCCTCATTTCCTCTCCCTGTTGATTCTTTTTTAAAGCTGCTATGACAAGTGCCTGGTCACCAACGAGTCTCTTCAGATCGTCGATCTCTTTCTGGTATTCATTTCCCTTTGATGATTCACCAAGGGCTTTGCTTCCACCCTCAATGAATCTCTCCTTCCACCTGTGGAACTGTATAACGGATAACCGTATCTCCTGCAGAGTTCTGCAATATTTGTTGAAGTGAACGATTCCATTACTATGGCGATTTTCTGTTCTAAAGTAAATTTTTCTGGCATTTCATATCACCTTTTCTATGAAGTGAAGGAGGGATCTGGAAATCCCCCTGGACCCCCCTTATATCTCTTTACATCTATATAATCTCTCTTATAACTGTCCAATGTATAAAGGGAGCGGATCACGACACAATGAGGGGTGATCTTGAGTCCGATAAGACGTATTTAAGGGACGATGATAGGGTGAAGGGATTCTTCTTCATCGTCTTCCTTGCATTGCGAATAAGGTTCAGGATACTGAAGGTACTGAAGGATCACAACCTCCTTGGCAAGTTCTCAGTCAGCGAGGTTCTTTTCGAGCTTTCAAAGATGGAGAGGATAGTTGAGAAAAACGGTACAGAATACTTTGCAGCTGTTCCGAAGAAGGTTGAAAGGATTGTTGATCTCTTCAAGGACATGATACCTATGGGTTAAATTAGGGGGAGTTCAGGTAATTATTTACAGGCAACCGGTGAATGTACTCGAGTATTTTTGATTCTGCCTTCATTTTGGCATCAGGGGCTATCAACGGAAATTTAACGCTCTCGAAATATTGATACGGTCAAATCTTATTCGAAATTCTCTCATTTCCGATCGTTATAATAAAATTATGAAATTGGTTTTCAGCATTATTTTCCGCATGAATACACTGAACCAGGGTATCTCATAAATTTTACTGATGTCGCAGAATATCAAAGAAAATCTGGCATCTTCGAAATATTGAAAAATATTTAAACAAGATATCAATAGGAAACATAATGGCAGTAAATATCAATGAACTTGAACAGAAGTGGATAAATTATTGGGATGAAAAAAGTATATATGCTTTCAAGCCGGATCAGAGGGATCACGTTTATGTAATAGATACCCCTCCACCAACAGTATCTGGAAAAATGCATATGGGACATGCGTTCTCATATCCGCATATTGACTTTATAGCCAGGTACAAACGGATGAGGGGTTACAGTGTATTTTTTCCATGGGGATTTGACGATAACGGGCTTCCAACTGAGAGATATGTTGAGAAAGAGCTGAATATAAAACCCTATAAGGACAACATCAACTTTTTTGTGCAAAAATGCCGTGAGGTGAGCGAGGAAAGTGAAAAAAACCTTCTGTTAGACTGGAAAAGGCTTGGAATCAGCTGTTCATTCAATGATTACTATGTTACGAGTTCTCCAGAATCGATAAAGATCTCGCAGGAAATGTTTCTCGATCTTGTGTCAAAGGGCAGGGCATACAGGGACTCGGCTCCAGCCATAAGATGCCCTGTTTGCAAGACGGCAATATCGCAGATAGAAATGAAGGATGTCATGATGCATTCCGTTCTTGTATACATAAACTTTAAAACGGATTCAGGGCAGATAACCATCGCAACCACGAGGCCGGAACTTCTCGGGGCCTGCGTTGCAGTCTTCGTCAATGGTAACGATTCAAGGTATTCCAGCTTTATAGGGAAATATGCATATGTGCCGATTTATGGAAAGAAGGTTCCGGTATTATCTGATGATTCCATAGACAGGGAATTCGGAACCGGTGCTGAAATGGTCTGTACCTTCGGAGATCAGAACGATCTCGATCTCTGGCGCAAATATTCACTTCCACTGTCCATAATAATCGATCATGACGGAAGGATGAATGAAGCTTCCGGCCAGCTGAAGGGAATCGCCATAAACGAGGCAAGGAAAAAAATAATCGAGATGCTGAAAGAAGGCGGATTCGTATTAAAGACAGAGGAAATAGAGCATTCTGTAAATACACACGAGAGATGCGGAACCCCTGTCGAAATATTCATAGAAAAACAGTGGTTTATAAAGTATCTGGACCTGAAGGATGATTTAATAGAAAACGGGAGGAAAGTGCGGTGGATACCGGAATATATGCGGGCAAGATACGAGAACTGGGTCAACGGGCTCAAATGGGACTGGTGCATATCAAGGCAGAGGTATTACGGTGTTCCATTTCCTGTCTGGTACTGCAGGAATTGCAATGAGACCATATACGCGGATAAGGAAAGCCTGCCTGTGGATCCGAGAACGGACGGCACAAAGGTGGTCTGCCCGAAGTGCGGATCATCCGATGTTGATCCGGAAAGGGATGTTATGGACACATGGGCTACATCTTCAATCACGCCAAGGCTTGCACTTCAGCGTAAGTCTCTTTTCCCGGAATATTACCCGGAAGATCTGCGTGGACAGGGGCATGATATCATATCTTCATGGGCTTTTACAACTATTGCCAGATCAAAAATACATGACGATAAGATTCCATGGAATAATATCATGATAAGCGGCAACGTTTACGATATGTATGGAGAAAAGATGAGCAAGAGCAAGGGAAACATAGTGGACATATACTCTGTTGTGGACAAATACGGTGCGGATGCTCTGCGTTACTGGTCATCTTCGGTGCTTCCCGGCGATGATATAAAGATAAAGGAACAGGACTTCATCCGGGGGAAAAGGACCGTAATAAAGCTCTATAATGCACAGAATCTCATAGATATACTCAGGGAAAACGCAAAAATCAATCCTGTCGGTGAGGTACTTTTACCTGAAAACCGCTGGATCCTGACAAAACTTTCCTTAACCGAAAAAGCGGTTACCGATTCAATGGAAAATTATGCTGTTTCCAGGGCTAAATCCACTCTTGACGATTTCTTCTGGAGCGACTACTGCGACAATTACCTTGAAATGATAAAATATATAATATCGGAATCCAGGAAAAACGGCAATATGGAAGCAGTTAATGAAACACTTTATGTTGCTTCAGAAGCTCTAGTGGACATTATAAAGATGTACGCACCTGTAATGCCATTTATCACAGAGGAACTTTACCAGAAGATAGATTATCCTGATAAAAAATTGAGCATACACCTGGATTCATGGCCGGCAACGTATGTTTCATATGAAGAATCCAGCGATATTGATTATATTATATCCATAATTTCAAGGATAAGGTTGATAAAATCTGAAATGCACATCTCCATGGGAAAACCGATAGAATCATTGTCTATTTCAGGAAAATCTGACATTATAAAGAAGTATGAAAATATTATCAGGGGAATGATGAAGGCAGAAAACATAAAAATAAAGGAATCCACTGAAATGGATGTGAAAGCGGCGTAATTATAATATATTAATAATATTATAATTTATTGCACAAATATTATTCCTGAACGGGTTCATTGATTGGAGAACATATCAAAAGTATCAGGAACTGCCAGTTACTCCCTGTCCTATTTTGAAGTAGAATCAAACAATAAACCTTTGTGAATTAAAAAAATTAATTAACCTTTCAGTGTTTATGTATAATGCATTACATAGTTATTACAGGCGGCGTTATTTCAGGCCTTGGCAAGGGAACTATAACATCGAGTATTTCTCATATACTGAAGGAATCAGGCTTAAAGGTTACTTCAATAAAAATAGATCCGTACATAAATTATGACGCAGGTACCATGAATCCCTATCAGCATGGGGAAGTTTTTGTGCTTGATGATGGTAGTGAGGTAGATCTGGATCTGGGAAACTATGAGCGGTTTCTTGATATAAACCTGTCCGGAGAAAACAATATAACAACGGGAAAGGTCTATAAGGAGGTTATAGAACGTGAAAGGCACGGGGACTACCTCGGAAAGACCGTTCAGATCATACCCCATATAACGGACGAGATCAAGCGCCGCATAAGGGATGTTGCCAGAACAAGCAAGGCAGATATAGTAACGATAGAAGTTGGAGGCACCGTTGGAGATATTGAATCAATGCCATTCCTGGAGGCACTCAGGCAGCTTAAGAGGGATGAGAACAACGTTATCTTCGGCCATGTAACTCTTGTTCCGGAAATAGGCCCGACGGGAGAGCAGAAAACCAAACCAACACAGCACAGCGTCAAATCTCTCAGAGAGATAGGAATACAGCCGGACATAATATTTGCAAGATCAAAGAAACCCCTGACAGAAGACACAAAGAAAAGAATATCGCTCTTTACGGACGTTCCGGAGGATGGCATAATAAGCACCTATGATGTTGAAAATGTTTATTTTCTGCCGGAAATTGCAGTGTCCGAAGGGGTACTGGATTATATTTCAAAAATGCTTGGCGTGCAGATCAATTATAAGAACAACTGGACAGAATACATAGAGAATATAAAGCATCCGTCTTCATATGTGACCATCGGTATTGTGGGAAAGTACGTTGATATGCAGGATGCCTACATAAGCCATAAAGAGGCATTCTCCCACGTCACGGGGAAAACAGGCATATCTGTAAAGATTAAATGGATAGATTCAGAAAAACTCAAGAATGATACATCCCTGCTTAATGACGTTGACGGAATACTGATTCCTGGCGGTTTTGGCTACAGGGGTGTCGAGGGGAAAATAATTGCAACAAGGTATGCCCTTGAAAATAGCGTGCCATTTCTTGGCATATGCCTCGGCTTCCAGGTAGCCGTTATAGAGATTGCCAGGGACATCCTCCATTTAGAGGGTGCGAATAGCACAGAATTTGAGCCGAATACCGGATATCCCGTAATAGACATACTTCCTGAACAGAAAGGCATAAAGGATATGGGCGGAACCATGAGGCTGGGAAGCAAGAAAGTTCTGATCAGGGACGGCACGCTTGCAAAGAGAATTTATGGAGAAAATGAAATATACGAGAGACACAGGCACAGGTATGAAGTGAACCCGGAATACATAAAAATGATTGAGGATGCGGGTTTCAGATTTTCAGGTACTGACGACAGTGGCATAAGGATGGAAATACTGGAAAAGGATAACGATGATAAGTTTATAGCTACACAGTACCACAGCGAGTTCAAATCAAGGCCGCTTAACCCGTCAAAAGTCCATGAGCACCTGGTTAAGCAGGCCCTTGCCTATAAAAGAACCCGGGAAAATAAGCTGGAATCAGAAATCCATCTATAATTCGAATTGGAAACGAGAAGAATAATATATCGAACAAACATGCAATAAGAAAAGTGGTGTTCCATGAAGGAAGTGCTTGACAAACTGGTTACAAAGGTAAACGATCGCTTTTCCAGCGATGAAAAATACAGGGAAAAACTTAAAGATATAAAAAAGAGCATAAATGTGGAGTTTGATGGAAAGGACAGCTATCATTTTTATGTCGAAAATGCACATGTTTCTCCCGTTGAAGAGGGAAAAATCGACGCAGACATCAGCATAATGGTAGAATCGAACGTATTTAACCAGATACTTTCGAAACAGATAGATCCACTCTCAGCATACATTTCTAAGAAGATAAAAATCAAGGCATCACTGATGGACAAGATACTCATATCAGAACTGCTGAAGTAAACGGCCAGCTTAAGCCTGGCCGGGGGCTTATATGGAAATCGAAGAGTACAGGCAAAGGATAACTGCAGATGTAAAGAGATGTTTTGCAATGGCCGAAAGGGCCAGGTCGCTTGGCCGCGACGTCTCCGGCCATGTTGAGGTGCCTCTTGCATCGGATATGGCAGAAAGGATCGAGGCGCTTATTGGAATAACCGGAATTGCGGATACGATAAGAGACCTCAGCTCCAGAATGTCGCGTGAAGAAGTTTCGCTTGAGATTTCCAGGCAGGTTGCAAGGATCTATAAAGATGATAAAAAAGAAGCTCTTGACAAGTCTATCAGGGTTGGCCTTGCCGTTCTCACCGAGGGCATACTTGTTGCGCCCCTTGAGGGGATAGCCGATGTGTATATTGGAAAGAACCCGGATGGTACGGACTACGCCGGCATTTCATATGCTGGCCCGATAAGGGGTGCTGGAGGGACCGCCCAGGCCCTGAGTGTTCTAATCGGCGACGTTGTAAGGCGGGAGCTTGGCATCTCAAAATTTATAGCCACAGATAACGAGATCGAAAGATACATTGAGGAAGTTGAAAGCTACGATAGGGTGAAACACCTTCAGTACATGCCGACACCATCGGAGATAAAACTCGTCATAAAAAATTCTCCCGTATGCATAGACGGGGAAGGAAGCGAGGAGGAGGAAGTTTCAGGGCACCGCGATATGGAGAGAATAAAAACCAACAGAATACGGGGCGGTATGTGCCTCGTTCTCTGCGAGGGGCTCATACAGAAATCAAGGAAGATACTGAAATACACAAATTCCCTGAAGCTTGAGGAATGGAATTTTCTATCATCAATAGGGGGAAAGACGGACGAAAAGGGCAACAAAAAGTCGGACAAATTCCTGAAGGATATTGTTGCTGGAAGGCCCGTGTTTTCGCATCCATCCCGCCC
Source organism: Thermoplasmataceae archaeon (assembly GCA_031961205.1). Lineage (GTDB taxonomy): Archaea > Thermoplasmatota > Thermoplasmata > Thermoplasmatales > Thermoplasmataceae > JAVRLS01. Next base: position 7,270 of record JAVRLS010000020.1, read on the forward strand.
CGGGGGTTTCAGGCTGAGATACGGAAGGTCAAGGGTATCTGGCCTTGCAGCCGCCTCCCTGAATCCCGCAACCATGTACACAATGGGAAAATTCATAGCAATAGGCTGCCAGATAAAGGTAGAACTCCCGGGAAAGGCTGCAGCTGTGACGCCATGCGACACAATAGACGGCCCCATGGTCCTCCTGAAGAACGGGGATCATATAAGGGTGAACGATCTTGAAACAGCCAGGAAGGTTTACAATGAAATTGAACAGATAACCGATGCCGGTGAAATACTCATAGCCTACGGAGATTTCCTCGAGAATAACTACAACCTTCCGGTTTCATCTTTCACTGTCGAATGGTGGAAAAAATATGCGGAAAATATAAACTATGAAAATATGGATCAGTTCAGGGCCTTTGAAATTTCAAGGAAATACGGCATACCGCTTTATCCGGATTACGATTACCTGTGGCACGATTTAACGATCGATGATCTTGGCGATCTTTCAAAATATGTTGAATCATCATTCATCAGGGGCGGAAGCCTTATTATGCCGGTGGAAGCAGGGGAAATACTTATAAAGCTGGGCGTCGAGTTCTACAGGGAACCTGACGGCCTTAAGATTCCGGAGTACTATCCGCTCATAGTTCCGGTCGGTTTTGACATAAGAGACGGCAAAATTTACCGGGCAAGGGAATACGAAACGAAGGAAACCGTTATGGATACGGTCAATTACCTTTCAGGGATAATTATAAAACAAAGGGCCCCAACGCGCGTCGGATCCAGGCTTGGCAGGCCTGAAAAATCCGGAGACAGAAAGATGAAGCCAATGGTGCACTCACTTTTTCCTGTTGAAAGCTTCGGAGATGCGAGGAGATCCATAATAAACGCTGAAAAGAAAAGCTCTGGAACCTATAAAACTGAAATTTTCATGAGAAAATGCAGGAACTGCGGATATGAATCTCCAACACCGCTCTGCCCCAAGTGTGGATCGGTGACTGAACCGGTGGGCGTTAAGGAAACAAGCATAGACCTTGGCCTGCTTCTGGATAAGGCTCAGGAACGCGTGAATATTTCAATGTCGGATCTCAAGGAGTTCAAGGGCGTAAAGAAATTAATGTCAAAGGATCATGTATCGGAACCACTTGAGAAAGGAATACTCAGATCATACCACGGCATATCGGTGAATAAGGACGGCACATGCCGGTTTGATATGTCAGATATACCGATAACACATTTCAGGTGGAAGGAGATAGGGATTAACGAAGAAAAGCTGAAAAAACTCGGGTATGAAGTGAAGGATGTAAATGAAATATTCCCCCAGGACGTTATAATCCCAAGAAACGCAGCTACTTACATCTTTAAGGTATCAAAATTCGTGGATGATCTTCTCGTTAAATACTACCAGATGGAACCGTTCTACTCGCTGGACAGTGAAGAGGATCTCATAGGGCACCTTGTCATGGGGCTGGCACCGCACACATCTGGAGGTGTAGTCGGGAGGATAATAGGCTTTTCAGACGTGAACGCCTTTTATGCGCATCCCTTCTTTCACGCTGCAAAACGCAGAAATTGTGACGGTGACGAGGACAGCATTATGCTCCTCATGGACGGCTTCCTGAATTTTTCCGTCCGGTATCTGCCATCAACAAGGGGAGGCTTAATGGATGCACCCCTTGTACTGTCTGTTCTCATAAACCCGGATGAGATAGACAAGGAAGCAATGAATGTCGATACGCTAACCGAGTATCCGCTCCTGTTTTACGAAGCGACAGAGAAGCACCTGCCGCCATCAGAGATAGAGAACGAGATGATGACCATGAAGGTAAGGATCAAGAAGACCGGTACATACATGGGATCCGGCTATTCATTCGAAACTTCAGATATAAACAGCGGTATTCTCGTTTCGTCTTACAAGACAATCGTATCGATGGAGGAGAAAATAGAGGAGCAGCTCGGGCTGGCAAGGCGCATAAGGGCAGTTGATGCCGATGATGTTGCCGCGAGGGTAATATCAACGCACTTTATGCCTGACATGTACGGCAATTTCAGGAGATTCTTCTCCCAGGAGTTCCGGTGCACCAAGTGCAACGCGAAATTCAGGAGGGTTCCACTGTCCGGAATATGCCCGAAATGCGGTTCAAAAAGCATAATACTTACAATACATAAGGGAAGTGTAATTAAATATCTTGAGGAGACACTGAAGATCGAGCGCGAGTTCAAACTTCCATTTTACCTTAACGCAAGGATCGACAACCTTGCCAGAACCATAAAGGAGACGTTCCCTGATATAGAAGTGGAGAAGCCGGTTAAAAATAAAGAAATTAAAATAACCGGTCTCGATATGTTTTAGAAATGATAGGATCTCTTTTTGTTGTTGGCCCTGCAGGAACTGGAAAATCAACATTTTCAGGTTCACTGCGCGATTATCTCATATCAAATAACTTTGATGCTGCAGTTGTAAATCTTGATCCGGGAGCCGAATTTCTTCCATATGATCCTGATTTTGATATCAGGGACTATATTTCGCTGGACAGTATAATGTCAGAGTACAATCTTGGCCCCAATGGAGCACAGATCGTGGCCGCAGACCTGATAATAAATGAGGCGGAGAAGATTAAAGATTACGTTGAATCCCTGGACGATTATTATGTCATTTTTGATACTCCGGGCCAGATGGAGCTCTTCACCTTCAGGCCAAGCTCGACCGAAACGGTAAAAAGGATATCGGGAGACTCCTCAATGATTGCATTTGTGGCAGACGGCCTCCTCTCAACATCGCCTTCCGGATATATTTCCCAGAAGATGCTTTACGGATCCGTATTCTCAAGATTCTACAGGCCGATGCTTTTTGTCCTGAACAAGATAGACCTTATACAGGAAGAGGACGTAAGAAACGTAAAAAAGTGGGAAGATTCTGTCGATCTCCTTAATGAAGCATTCATGAACGAGAAAGGAGAGATGGAAAAGGACTATTTCATAGGAATACTGCAGGCATTTCAGGCGAGCAATATGATAACAAAAATATTCCCGGTATCATCAAGGGATTCCTTCGGCTTCGAAGACATATACTCCCAGATGTCGATGTTTTTTTCAGGTGGAGAAGATACAGATCTTTACAAGGAAGAATGAATGGGAAAGCTGAATTAAACAAATTATACAGTATTTATATAAAATATGCACTTGGATGTATAGTAAAAAATTTTAAAGAGTTCCCGTTAGCTGAAGCATGCAGGCAAAACTTCACTGTATTATATGCGGAAACCTTATCTATAACGGCTTATACTGCTCAGAATGCCAGAATGAAATCAGCAGATCCAGATCAGTAGACGATGAATCCCTTGAGGAATGGATCTCAAATATGAGGGTAGGACGAACGATCCCTTTCGGTAAAGAGGAAAAGAACTTCAAGCTGGAACAATTCGTAACGGTAAAGGAGATAAATGAAAAATAGTTTTTATTATATTATAATTACTATTATTAAATTAAAAAAGGTTTTTAAATGAAGAAAGAATTAGCAAGAGGTGAAAATATGGCAGAAACATGGGAAACAAAGGATAGATTAAAACCAAGGGGACTTGAAGGCATATCGGACACTCAGATTGACAACCACTTTGATGTGCACTATAAGGGTTACGTGAACAAGCTGAACGAGATATGGTCAAAGCTTCCGGATGTTGACCGGAGCAAGGCAAACCAGAACTACAGCGATTTCAGGGCACTAAAACTCGAGGAGACATTCAATTATGGAGGGTCGATGCTTCATGAACTCTATTTTGAGGGATTGACTCCAAAGCACTCGGAAGTACCGAAGGAATTCAAGGATGCCGTAGCAAAGGATTTCGGCAGTTATGAGAAATGGCTTGAGGACTTCAAGGCAACCGGAACTGCATTCAGGGGATGGGCGGTGCTCGTTTATGATCTGAATTACGGAAAGCTCAGGAATATAGGATCCGATGCTCACAACGTAGGCCTGATATGGAACTCTGTCGCAGTGCTCACCATGGATGTCTATGAACACGCGTACTACGTGGACTACGGCGCAAAGAGGGCCCCGTACCTTGATGCATTCATGAAGAACGTCAACTGGCCGGTAATTATAGACAGGCTCAACAGGGCAAAAAAAGCATACGAAGCATTCAAAAAATAAACGTATGCAATTTTTTTCAGAAATAAGCGGCCTTATTGAAAGCCCCGTTTCATCGTTGATAAATGAACGGGCAAATTCTTTTATAGATAATGGTAAGCAGAGCAAGGATAAACTGTTCCAGGAACTGTGCTTTTGCATCCTGACGGCAAACACATCTGCTGAGATGGGCATCAGGGTTCAGAATGCAATAGGGGACGGTTTTATTTACCTGGACAGGGATACGCTCAGGGATCGCCTTAAGGATGCAAAATACCGTTTTTACAATGTGCGGTCCTCTTTCATAGTTTCTGCAAGGTCCATAATAGATGATCTTGGTCACATAGTCAGGGAAATGGATCATCCGGAAGCAAGGGACTATCTTGTGGATAACGTGAAGGGCATAGGCTACAAGGAAGCGTCGCACTTCCTGAGAAATGTGGGCATATTTGACTTTGCAATACTGGACAAGCATATAATGAAATGGCTTTCTGATGGATATGCGACCAAAAAGAACACGGGAAAAGACAGTTATATGTATAACGAAAAAATATTCAACAGCATATCAGAATCGATGGGTATTAAGCCAGGGATTCTGGATCTTTACGTATGGTATTTTGTAACGGGCAAGATTCTGAAATAGATCAGATAACAGAACATTTGCAGTCTCTGGATAGCCTACGCCAATTCCGGATATTTTATTTCTATCAATAATGCGCAGCTTATAGATGCAAAAATATATTTCAGGATGGACTGAAAGGAGATCACTGAAAGAATTTAAATATCAGAAATACGATTGTAAAAGATGAATTACCTTGACATAAAGCATGATGACCTGAACTATGAATATCTCTATGGCAGTACGTACAATCTCATGAAAAATGCAGGCAGGACCGTGGCGAATAGGGCAAGGAGGATGGTTCAAAAGGGTGCCCGCATCTGCGTTGTATGCGGTACAGGCAACAATGCAGGTGATTCAATCGTTGCAGCAGAAAACCTGAGGGAAGATTACGACGTATCCGTGATCTTAATAAGCGACCTGAAGACGGATTTAGCGAAGAAAGCCCTGGAAGAGTACAGAGGTAAATTTTACTCATTGAATAATATAGACAGCTGCCTTAATTCGGACCTGATAATAGACGGTATATTCGGGGTTGGCATATCAGGGCGCCCGAGGCCTCCATACGACGATGTGATCGAAAGGATAAACAGATCAGGGAAAAAAGTGCTTTCTGTCGATATCCCCTCAGGGCTGGGCTCTGATCTGTATGTGAGGGCGGATTCAACGGTAACATTCACGGGGAAGAAGGATGGCATGGACAGTTCAAACAGCGGGGAGATAATCGTGGCAGATATAGGGATACCGGAAGATGTCCAGAAGTATGCCGGCCCCGGGGATCTTGTCTACTATCCAAAGCCGGATCCATCATCACACAAAGGCATGAATGGCACTGTTGCAATTGTTGCCGGATGGGAATTTTTTGGATCTTCTGTCATAGCTGGACTGGCAGCAAAGCATCTGGGCCTGGATTTAATAAAAATATACGTTACTGATAAAAATTATGGCATCGTGGCTTCGTACGATCCGTCCATAATAGTCAGGAAATTTGAATATACGCGTTCATATTTCTACGGCGAGATTGAAAGCGCAAAATCGATTCTCATCGGTCCCGGGATGGGAATAACACACGATTCCATAATAACCGTGAAAAGGGTAATAAACTCTTCAACCGTACCAATGGTCGTGGATGCTGACGCTTTAACGATACTGTCATCGCACCGTGACATAATGAAAGGCCATAAACTGGTGATCACACCGCATAAAGGCGAGTTTTTGAGGCTGACCGGAATGGATCCGAATGAGGAGAATGCAAGATCATTTTCAGATGAATACGGCATAATAACTGTACTGAAGGGTACAAACGATATAATAACTGACGGCCGTACTGTCAGATATGCCAGGGGCGGGAACGCAAGGATGACCATGGGCGGCACGGGGGATCTGCTGGCCGGCATCATTGCATCATTCATGGCCAAGGGCATTGACCCTATGAGGGCATCCCTTATGGGATCATTTTTAAACAAGAGGATAGGCGAACTGGCTTATCTTCAAAAAGGATACTGGTACGGGATAGATGACATGATTGGAAACATCGGGCCTTTAATGCATCAATACACGGGGCTGTAAATGAGCATATACGATCGGTTATGTGAAATAACGAAGAACCGGATGAGCGTTCCTGCACTTGCGTATCTGGGAAAATATGTGACCTATAGAAATCTACTTTCCATGGTGGATTCCCTTTCGAAAAACCTCAAAAATTCCGGTGTGAAAAAGGGGGATCAGATAGCAATTATGGCAGGGAATTCAGTGCAGTTTGTTGTTTCAATTCTTGCACTCTATAAAATCGGGGCCGTTGCTTTCTTTGTAAACGATCATGATGATCCCGAGAACTATGGCCTTGACAGGGTAATAGCGTCCTGCTGCAACTATGTGAACCTGAAGGGGAACTACAGGCTGGCTATAGTTATAAGGGATGAAGATTTCGGGCCTTTTGGCACGTCTGTTTCAGGATTTTTCAGAAGATGCCAGGGATGTGATAACATAAAATGGTCGGATTCAGTCATAAAATTCTCTGATATGATATTTGATCCGGCAGAACATGAAAATAGCGAAATTGAAGGCAACAGCATTATGTTTGCCAAATATACAAAGAAGGAGAATAAAACCTACATGATAAGTGAAAAAAACATAGAATCCGCACAGATAATGCTGGATTCGATTTTTTCAACATTCAAAAAAAATGTGGCTATAGCTTCAAGCTTCAGAAAAATAGGATCTGTAAATTTCATACTGTTCTCGCTTCTTAATGGAGGCCTGGTAATCATACTTCCAGAGAATTACCCTGTAAATAAGTCAATCAGGATAATTGACAGGTCCGGGGCAAATATTGTTTACGCTGATCCTGATTTCTATGTTAATATCTTGAAAATGGATAAAAAACCGGACCTGGATAAGGTAAGATTCTTCATAATGCCAGGACAGCATATGAACGAAAACTTTTATTCCGATTTCAAGCAAAAAACGGGGAAGAGCATCATAGAGGGCTATGATATGGCAGGCGCAACCGGCCTTATTGCAATTAACGATATTGAGAAGCCCCTGGAAAAGTCTTCAGGAAAAATATTCAGCCAGATCGCTTTTAAGGTAACGGGAAATGAAAATTCCGGGGGCATATTGAACGGAACCCTTTTGATAAAATCAGATGCAGTTGCTGGAAATACGGATCCAGATGGTTACTTTAATACAATGGATTCAGTCACCGTAAATGAAGATTCATTCGTATTCATAAAGAACGAAGACCAGCAGATCATAAACGGAACGATATTTTCATACGAAGATGTAGAAGGTCCGGTCAAAAAGAGCGGCCTTGTAAAAGACTGTGCTGCTGTGCTTTCAGATGGTAAGTATTCAAAGGAGATCAAGCTATTCATACCCGCAGAAAATAAAGGGCAGCTTGAAAAACTGAAAGAATACTGCAGGAAGAATATGCCATATTACCTTGTTCCGTCCAGTTACGAACTTATAGAAAAAATACCAAGGAGTCCTGCCGGCAAAATAATAAGGGAAGAGCTTAAATGATATATGCAGATGCATATTTTATAAATCAAAAATCTCATGATAAAAATTACGGCACCGCTTTCAGGAAAGCATTTTAAAATAAAATGTGGTTAAATTATAAAAATAAAAAATTTATTTTCTGTCAGCAAGCTTCACGTATGGCCTTAATCCTTCGCCTTTGTAGACTGCCCTCGGCCTGATAAGCCTCTGCTGCTCCTCGTCGTATTCGATGAAGTGGGCCTGCCATCCGGTTACCCTTGACAATGCGAATAGTGCAGTGTAAAGGTTGTTCCTGAGCGGGAACCC
>JAVRLS010000021.1:0-14964 GCA_031961205.1 Thermoplasmataceae archaeon
TTAAAAACCCGAAGAAATGAAAACTTTCCGGAACCATTTTCCTTCGAATGGTTTGAGGGCATGATCATTGTCTGACAATAGCATAACGAATATTTTAACTTATCGTTTAAGAATGCAACAATGATAGGACATTCGAATAAACGCTCATTTTTCCTGTTCCTGTAATTGTTATGATCGTAATGCAGGAATCTACCTTCTTCAGAGGATCAGATTCAATGCCATATCAATCTAATAGTGTGCATATTAATGGCACTGAATTCCCTGAATAATAAGATTATTTATTCGTTAACGAAAATCTATAAGATTCAAAACCTGTGATTTGGTCCAGATTGAAAAATTAGTAATTTTCTTCTGTCACCATCTTTATCCGTATATACAGGTATTCATGATCCGACCTTTTCAGCCCTGTCAGAAAGCTCAAGAAGGATGTTCATGAGGTCATTGCTCGTGATTCTCAAAGGGCCGGAGGCAGAATGAAACTCGTCAAAGAATGAAACGCCGTCATGCAGTAAACCATCGGAAAAGATCATTACCGGTACGGGATCGCCGGAATGATCCTTCACGGTGCACGGAGTGCTGTGGTCTCCCGTTACAGCTACAACAAGCCTTCCCGAAGCCTGCCTGAAAAGATTGAACGAAGAATCGGCATCCTCTATGACCTGCCTTTTCAGGACTGGATTTCCGTCGTGTCCTGCAACATCTGTGGCCTTTATGTTCACAAGGACAAACGGATATTTTTCTGATAGTGAGATAGCACTTTTGATTTTTCCTGAATAATTTGATCCAACCGTTCCGGTCGCGCCCTCAACTTCTTCGGCATGCATGCCAAGAAGCCTGCAAAGTCCCTTCAGCCATGGAATACCGACAGCGCATGCACCCTTGAAGCCATATTTTTCCTCAAAGGACGGAATATCAGGAACCTTTCCCGCACTCCTTATCAAAAGCTCGTTGCCCGGAAGTTTTCCATTCCTTACACGTTCGGTGTTTACAGAATGATTTTCCAGAATCCTTCTTGCCTCCTTCAGGTACTTATTGAGGATCTCCGAGGTTTTTATCGCATTCTGGTCCAGTGCCTCTATTTCCATTGCAGGAAGGTTTTCCTTATGCGGATCTGAATCCCCAACTTTATCCGACAGATATGGGCCGGATATTACGAGTGCCGCCCTGTGCTCCACACCAGCCCTGACCCTGAATGAATAATCGCCCATGTCTATGCTTATTGCCTCCGCGAGTTCTTCGTTTCCCTTATATTCACGACCGGCTCTGCGATCCTTAATCATCCCGTTTTCTGATGTGGCAAAATTTGCCCTGAATGCAAGATCACCGGGCTTGATATCCATTCCAAGCCCAAGGGCTTCGAACGGCCCCCTCCCGGGATAGTATTTATCAGGATCGTATCCCAGCAGTGACATGTGAGAGGTATCAGATCCACTCCTTATGCCAACAGATATGGGGCTCATGAGCCCGTTTATCCCCTTTGAAGCCATATAATTCATGTTAGGGTGGTATGCGGCCTGCAGTGGTGTTCTGTTTTCTAGTTCCTGGCACGGCCTGTCTCCGAGGCCGTCAAGTATGATAAGTACTATGTTTTTCACATTTACTGATTTTTTAATGTATTAAAAGATTATTCCTAAATAATGAAATGCCGGAAGGAAATTTTTCCAGATTCAGAACTATATAAAAAATCCTGTGAAATTGAAACGAGAAACGAAAAAATTTTAAATAAGTTAAGGCAATCCCCTTTCCTTATAAGCTTCCATTGCAGCGGTGTATGAATAGGGCTTGTAACGGTCAAGAATGGGGATATCGTCCCATGAAACCTGTTTCATGAGGTTAAGATACTTCAATATCCCCTGAACTGCTATATCCGCATCTCTTACCGCGCTTATCATATCCCTGTTCGGGTTTGTGGAATCCCCACCGGTGAAAACGCCGGGAATGGATGTCATGTTATTCTGGTCAACTATAGGATCGCCGTGATCGGTCAGTCGAAACTGCTTCGCATATGATCCGAGAAAATCATAGTCCGTTTCCTGCCCGGTCGCCTCGATTATAAGATCGGTTTTTACAGTATATATCTTATCTTTTATAGGAACGGGCTTTGCCCTTCCCTTTCCACTGGAAACCATCTCATTCTTCCAGTATTTCATTGCAACTACACGCCCGTTTTCCTTCACATATTCAAATGGAGTGACTTCCCAGACATATTCTACGCTTTCTTCCTGGGATTCTTCCATATCCTCGTCAGCGTTCATGCTCGGATAGCCTGGCCTGTCAACATCCCTTCTTCTGTACATTATGTATACGTGTTTAGCGCCAAGACGCAGTGCAGTCCTTGAGGAATCGTTTGCGGTGAAGCCTCCGCCTATTATTATGACAGTATCGCCCACGTCAATTTTAACTCCAAACGCTGATTTTTGTAGAAATTCGGTTGCATGTATGACGTTCGGTGCGTCGCTTCCCGGGGTTCCTGTCATTCTTGGTTTGTGGTTGCCGACTCCCATGAAAACGGCATCGTAGTCCTTCATTATATCCTCGAATTTTATGTCCCTGCCCACAACTGTATTTAAATGCACATCCACTCCCCTGGAAACTATGTATCCGATTTCCTTATCAAGAACTTCCTGTGGAAGCCTGTATCTTGGTATGCCCGTCTTCATAAATCCGCCAAGTTCAGGTAGCGCTTCAAAAACAGTGGGCTTTACACCCTGCAGCGCAAGATAATAAGCGACCGTAAGGCCGGCCGGGCCGCCTCCGATTATGGCAATCCTCCTGTCTATAAATGCACGCCTCTGCGGTTTGAGTATCTGCCCGTAATCATTGAATTTGTCCGCAGCGTAACGTTTCAGATGCCTTATAGCGATGGGCGCGCTTTCATCGTACATCACGCAGACATCCTCGCACATGTGAGTGCATACGCGGCCTATTATTGCCGGAAAGGGAAGCGTTTCCATAATTATACGTATAGTTTGTGCCGGATCCCCCGCAGCAGTGCTTCGTATGTAACCGGATATGTCCAGGCTCGCAGGGCAGGCAGCTGAACACAGATTGCACCCGATGCATCTGCTTGCCTCGGCCACCGCTTCAGCATCGGTGTAGTTCTCCATTGCTTCGATATCAAAGGATTTTGATCTTATATCGGGTTTGTTTCTCTTTATTCTTACCCTTTCCGAGCTTAACATGTTATCGCTTCTCATTATACCTTCAAAAGTAATAAATTTTGTTTTACGATCGTAGCTTCAAATATGGGGTATCACCAGCATGGCAAAGAACAGGTTGAAGAGAACAATGGCGCTCAGCACGATGTAAAGCTTGTTCTTTGTGAGATAGAACGACAGAAATGCTATAACGACGGTCGATATTGGCGTGAAGACCAGTATCCAGAGGCCTGTGGCTATGAAATATACTCCATCCAGGCTCATAAGCCCCTCTGGTATATGGCCAAGAAGTATTAACTTTGAATTGAGCGTCGAATGGTAATTGGCTATCTGTGCCAGATCATATCCATTGCCGCCGTTTTTTATGAAGAGTAGCGCTACGCCGGTAATAATGAAGGCCATGCTTGCAAAAACGCCGATACGTAGAGCGTGGCTTATGAGCAGATCCCTGTCAAATTTAAACACCATCGCCATCACCTGCCTTCATTTCTGCCTTCCTCATTGCATAGTAAACTATCACAATCGCAATCATTGATATTCCCAAGGAAATAGCAAACTGTATATCAGGTATTATATGTATCACATTTATCGTATATAAACCCTTGAGTACCATTTCAATTCCGAGAAACATCAGTATGGTGAAGAAAATCCATCTTATGCTCTTGTTTGAAATCCTCACAAGTATCTTTGCTCCAACAAAAGCCCCGATAACAACCCCTATGGCAGTGGCAGCAGCTATAAATGGTTCTATGTAGCCTGCATACCAGTATATTGAGCTGCCGGTAGCCGCGGTTATGCCTATCATAAAATTACTGGATGTCGTTGTAACCTTCATAGGGAGATTTATTGCCCAGTCCATTCCGAGAACCTTCAGGGCACCGCTGCCTATCCCTAGCAATCCTGACATGACTCCTGCAAAGAACATTATTATTTCCCCAAGCCACCACCTGACTCCTGAATATGGAACGTTCTTTTTTAAACGGGCATCGTAATACGTCCCAGTTAGCTGGAAAACCCTTGTGGTCCAGTCAGGTTTCCTGATTTTCGGGACCTCGTACTTTCCCCTCTGTATCGTCGGTATCAGGGATCCAAGAAGTACGCCTCCAAATATGACGTATATCAGCCAGGAAAGATGATGGTCATATATGAATACGGCAGTGAGTGAACCTACAATTGCGCCAGTTGTTGTCGCGACTTCAAGGCCAACTCCGAGATGTATGTTTGCGATCTTTTCCTTTGCATATGCGCTTGCCGATCCAGCGGATGTGGCTATCGTGGATATCAGGCTCGCTCCTGTGGCATAAATGATCGGTATTCCGTAGAAGAGGGTGAGTACGGGCACAAGAACGGTTCCTCCGCCGAGGCCGGTAAGAGAACCCAGCAGGCCGGCAAGAAATGAGCCACCCACTATCGAAAGGAATCTGATGAGGATTGCTATTATGGATAACATCCTTACGTGTATCGTTATTCCTTATAAATTATTATCCTGAATCCATTTTCAAAGCTGTTTTTTACTGAACTATTGTGATATATATTGTTTTAATATTAAATATAGAATGAATAAAAGAAAATATCTGCGGCGAAATACAGCATTGAAATCCAATATCCCAGATGCGGGAGGGGGCAACTTGAAAAGAAATACGTTATTAATATACTATGGCATATAAAATTATTTATAATTTGTAATTTTAGATATAGATAATTTTCTGTATGATCTTCCATTTTTCAGTGAGTATATAAATGAAACATCGGTTTTAATTATATATAAATGCGTGAATATGAAAAAATAAAATTAAACGGGAACAAGGATCTTGATTTCACATTCTTCGTTGCTCACACCATTACATCACTCGATACGATCCCATGAATAAGTGTTTCCATTGTGGAAACAGTAATTACGAGATTCATGAATGAAATTTGAAAATGAAAATTTAAAAAAGGTTAAAAGGCTAGGTCAATGGGCATAGATTATTAGTAAAATTCAAGGGTGTAAAGAGGCAAAGATAAATGGTGTTTTGCTAGTCTCGTTCATTTATCTCCTCCTTATGAATGCGATTACACCGACTACTACGGCGATTGCAACAACTGCTCCTATGATTGCATAGAGTTCTGCTGGTGAAATGCCAGGACTTGTTGTCTTGAATGTAACTGATTTTGAAACGTTGCTGCCGTTGACTGTAATTGAACCTGATGTTAAGTTTGATGAGTATGCTTTATTAGAGCTGGATATTGTATACGAATATGTTCCATTTGTCTCATTGAAAATTATTGTAGTTGTGTTCGAAGTTTTTGTAGTTCCATTTAATGTCATAGACCATTTGGTTCCGGATTGCAATCCATTTTCTATAAATGTAACTGTATAATTTACTTTAAAGAATGATATTGATATGGAAACTACTGTGCCATTAACAATAAATTCTCCTGAAAATTGAGTTGGAGAATAAGTTTTATCAATTGTTGCTATAGTATAATAATAAGTTCCGTTTAATTCTCTAAATATCATTGTGGAATTTGTTGATGAGAATGACTGACCATTACTTAAATTCACGGACCATTTAGTTCCTAATGGTAAACCAGATTCGTTAAATGTGATGTTGTATTGCCTTGAAGACACAAGTGTTATGTTGTAGTAAGATGTTTTGAATGGGAGCATTGATATAGTGAAATTGTACTTTTTGTATCCTGGAGAGGATAGTGTAGCGGAATAATTACCGTAGAATTCAGGTATACTAAATTCCTGACCTTCATATGTCAGATTCCCTATGCTCAAAGTTGCAGGTACATTTGTGCTTATAGAGGCAGTGCCTACGGGAGTTAGTGTTATCAATCCATAGTAAGAGAAATATTGAACGTATATTGTATTAGGTACCGGTTTGGAATTGAAGGAAGTGAAGAGAAGTGTTGAGTTATGAAGTATTGCACTGTCGATCAAGTTCACGTTTCCGTATGATGATGTGGAAACTGTTGCGAGAGTTTCCGTAATCGGGTTATATATGAATATAGAAGGGGCGGACCCGTTTGCCATCACCCCGGAGAGAACGAAGTCCCTACCGCTCCAAGTTACAGTATCGAACAGTTCGGACTGCGGGAAGATACTACTGATATCCATAAGTCCAGTAGTTGGATTGTAGATGCCTACGTAAGGCTGTCCATTTGATTGATCTTCACCTATTATCATCGCCTCATTACCATTGGATGCTATAAAAACATCGGACGGGGTAGATGCTGATGTAATTGCAATATCCACTGATGACGGAAATGACCATAGCACATAGAATGTGGGGTTATCAAGATATAAAACTCCCAGGGAAGTGCCATCGGAAATTATCAGGGAATTATCTGAAGAAATATATGCGCCTGAATATGCATCAAACTGAGGGGAGCTGGCAAAAGAGGATGGGATATAAGCAGAAAGGTTTAGGAAACTTCCATTTTCTACCATTCCGAGAAACATCTTTTCATAACCGCCTACAATGAAGCCGAATGAATTTTTGTTTATCGCAAATACGGACGAAACCCTCACGAAACTACCCTCCAAGCCGGAAGGGATGTAATCTGAGATGTTCTGGAATGATCCATCGGAGATATTGTAGAAGAAGAGTCCGGGCTTGATTGGTGAGACCGTCCCTCCTATCAGAAATCCATCGCTATATGAGCTTATTGCGCAGACCTGTCCATCCGAAAACGGGTTTCCTATGTCCCTTATGGCCATAGTAGATATATTAAGCAGTTCAATATCCCCTCCGCCTCCGTATATTGCATATCCTTTATTGTAAGCCACCTGAGTTGACCAGGAAATTCCGTTCATTGAAGAGGAGAGGTTCCTATAGGACGCCTTTACATTCTCGTTGAAGTGCACGGCGACTGAGGAGGCCAGCGATGAATTGATGGGGTAGTAATATCTGCTGGGATAGTATATTGAGTAGTCTGTGGCCACTGGCAAGACGTAGATGCCCTTTGTTCCAAGAGGCAGTGCTATAGTAACGTTGCCTTTAATAGTGTATGTTTTCCCATCAGCAGACACGCTCCACTGAGTCCCTGTGGGAAGATTCATATTTGAAACGGATAAATGAATTTGCATGTTGCTGAAGTTGTAGAAATAGATGCCGCCACTGGAAGCCATAAGGTAAATCGATTCTCCTTCCCAGTATATTGAATTGTTACCCGAATGCAATGTAAGCGAGAAATATCCTGGTCTGCTGACTACCGTCCCGTCGACCGTAACATTGGTACCGTCAGGAAGGTAGCCGTAGAGAATAGGTGAGTTCCTGTAGAACGTGAGGTTGAGCAGATCTGGATCGTACCAAACACCAGTTCCATATGTTGAAAGGTAGGCAGAGCCATTGTTTGACAAGAAGAATGAAGAGACCACAAGGCTGTTCAAATTATAGCTCACATTTAGCCAGGAATTTCCGCCATCCTCTGAAACGTATATCCCATTACCTGAGGTGTATACGAGGAATGTGTCATTGAGGTAATCATAGGAGTAGATAGCCGGTGGTGCTGCAAAATTGTCAGATGAGGACATGCCAATGTATTCATAACTGATCCCCCCGTTGAGACTCTTGTATAACATGTCGTAGGTATTGCCATTGAACACTACAAAATACACTATGCTAGAATTTAGAGGATCCACTGCTATAGAAAATACGTTTTTAATCTTATTGACCTCTTTCCAATGAAATCCGTAATCGTCAGAAACGAATAGCCCGTTGCGGTTAGAGGCGTAAACCAATTTTGGATCCGATGGACTTACTGCAATAGCCCCGAACCCATACGTGCTGTTAATGGAACCGGGGATCAGCGTGAATGACTCTCCAGAGTTGTTACTGTAGAAAATGCCCGCCAAACCCATTATGTAAATAGTACTTGGGCTGAATGCTATGGGATTAGGGCTGTCTCTTGGTTGAACAAAGAGCTGACTTTCGTTTACGCTTGATTGGAAAAATGTGTTACCTCCATCGTTTGAGACATAAACAGGATTATTCCACGGCGGCACGTGAATGACTATAGAGGAGTTGTAGGGATCAACCGCAACGAACCCTTCCTCCGATACCTGGGTTTGATACCAGGTTTTACCATAGTTATCTGAAAATATAGGAGACCAGCCTGCAGCAGTCGTGAAGATGTGAGAACCGTCAGCTGCAACGTCGTACAGTTCGTTCGTTGATATGTTGTTTAGCCCCTTCCATCTTATTCCCCCATCATATGTGACTATCAGGCCAGCATCGCTGCCTATGAATATAATATTATCATTCAGGGGATCGATGCTTATCATCCTGTTATTCTGACCTAAATTTAAACTTTCATTGTAAATCTCCATATTTATGAAGCTTTTTCCACCATTTGTTGATTTATAAACATACATATGTCCTGCGATATACATGATGCTTCCATTCTTCGGATCCAATGCTATGGTGTGTGGATTTTGGTAAATGTTGCCTTCGGGTGATGTAAAAACGGGAATCTGAATTCCGGCGGCAGTGTAATTTAAAGCAGTCCAATTTGTGCCAGCGTTGCTCGAGTAGAAGATATCCGGTGCTGCTGTATGTCCCTGGTATACAACCGCCCAAACATAGGAATTATTTGTAGGATTTACTACAATCTGGCTCACAGTCAAATAATTAGGAAATGTTGCTACAATATTGTAACTGACCCCGCGGTTCTCTGATCTTAAAATTTCCGTTGAATAGTTACCGTTATTGATTGACAAACCTACGTAGATCGTTGAACCATTGTTGGCTATGGCAGCGGTGGTCACCACAGAAGAAAAGTTACCAATGCTTTTCCATGTTGTACCGAAGTTATCAGAGTATAAGATAGCATGGTAACTGGCAGCATACAAAATCCCATTTTGATAAAAAAGTGAGTCTCCTCCTAGATTATAGGTTTCCTGCCAGCTTTCCCCCCCGTTAATTGACTTGTAAATATATCCTCCAACTACACTGTTAAGCCCAGTAGTAGATATGACAACTATATCTGGATTTTGTGGATACACGGCTATTGCCTCGACAGCCGTGGAATTAAGACCAAGATCTATAGGTTCCCAAGTTTCACCACCATTGTCTGACCTGTAAATACCACCAAATCCGTTCATACCACTCGCAGGACCACCTGGCTGACCTCCCCATGGACCACCTCTTCCAGAAGCAGCGTAAAGAATGTTCATATTGTAGGGGCTATAACCTACCGCTGTTATCGTTCCGGCGCCTCCTAATGAAGACCAAGAAATGTTATAAGGGCCTAAGTTTGTCCATCCAGTTGCCAGAGTTATGACCGACAGAGCGCTTCCGTTTATCATGAAACCGTTAATCGTTGAACTGTCCAGCAACACTTCGGTCGAAAGCGGTTCTTCAGTTACTGGTTGAAAGACGAGGTAGAATAACAAGTTATGATTGGAGAGTATATCAAAGCTTCCGGTTGCCTTCAGTTCAATTATTCCATGTGTAATATTAATGTAGTTAAATGATATATTTTGTGATGAAACTACATCTAGTGTTCCATCGAATTTTAAGAGCGATGGATCGAACGAATAGACCTGCCCGAGATTTGCAAGGAAAGAAATGCTGTTGGCGTAGACTGGGACGTACACTCCCCCAGAATAGGATGTCGATACGCTTCCGAGCGAAAAGATACTCTCTCCCGTAAGGGTAGCGGGAAGAATTGGGGCCAGAGCGATCTCCTGGTACGGACCATTGTACATTCCGAGAGATCTCCAGTGAGTAGAATACGAATTTATAGGAACTGCACAGATTGCGGCTTTAAAGTCTAGAGCTGGATCTTCGATGTAAACAGGGCTGGATATTGTCATGTCGTATTCGCTGTATATCTCGTTACTGCTGTTTTGGAACCTGATCACATATACTTCAGTATTTTCCTGTTCAGGGGTTAAGAGAAGAGTACCATTCGATTCTTTGGTTACATCAATGAAGCTTCCTCCTTTGCTAACATTCGCGAAAGGAACGGAAAAGTTGCCAGATATTGGATATATGTCGTAACTAGTCCCTATCGGCATGTCGTAAGGGAAATATGGCCCGTCATTAAGTACTACTTCCCCTTCTGGGATGCTCTTGTTCTGGATATTTCCTTCGATTCCCCAAAGATTCATTCCAGGTGGCGAACCACTTTGGCTGTTTTCCCATTCTGGAAACTCCCAGAGGAAGGAAATATTGGTTGCATTCAGCCATTTGCCATCTATTCTAAATGATTCAGCATTGGGTATCACTATCTGCCCTGGCAAAAAACTACTCGAATTTAGGGAGCCTGCCCTTTGACCCACCAGAACCTCCACTCCGAGATAAGCGTAATTGGCGGCGAAGGCCGTTGGCGCCTTATAGAAGGCGCTATGCCCATCCTCAGGAATAGGGTTTCCATTGACGAGGAACTCCCATGAACCGTTGCTGACAACTTCCATAGTAAAGGTGTATGTCTCATTGGGTACAAGAGGAAAATCTGTATCTGTTCCACCTGGAGTACTACCATAATTAGAGAAAACCCCCCAGCCGGCATAGGAAACGTCGTACATATACGTTGCCCAATTGTTGAACCCTACCTGGGCCATCCAGTAATTGCCGGTTAAAGGGTTCCAGTAACCATCGAACACGAATATTGCAAGCGGAACGGGTTCTGGGTAATAGGGAGCTACTAAAGTGAAAGACATGCCAGTATTGTTAACGGCCTCAAATGCACCCCTAGTTCTGTTAAGAGACCCCGTTCCTAGAACGTCCTGAAGATGCGGAGGGAGCGTTATCAGGGAAGCAGTATAGTTCGATATATAGTAGTTCCAGAGATCAAAAGAAAAGAAACCACTGCCTGGACCCTCATCCGTCACGTACAGAACAAGATTCCCGTTAGACTGGAAATTTGTGTATCCGTAGCCATTTGTCGCGGTCGTTAGGTTGAAGTTGGTGGGCGGCCCAGTTATGTTATTTTCATAGATCAGCTCACCTCCACTGAATACCTGGAACGTCATAGTAGTATTCATTACTCCAAAACTCAGAGCGCTAGGACCAGCTTCAGGGTTTAAATTAAAAGTCTTACTCTGTGATACGTTCATCAGAATATAAGGTTGATATTGTTCAGATACAGCAGTTCTTTCGAAATTCACTTTGAAATATTCAGCAGCTCCTGAAACATTAATTATTCCAGAAGCCTCAGGCGTCACATAAGATACTGAGGAATTTACAACGTAATTGTAGCTGCCGTTAGCTTCATAAAATTTCAGAGTGTTGTTGTCAGATGAGTAAGATGTACTTGCCGAATTGTTTGTAATAACCCGAACAGTCCACGCTGTACCTATGGGAAGACCAGTCTCAGTAAATGTAACCGCATAACTGGTAGGTATATCCACGCCGTTTTTGACAGGGTTCGCATTAGCTGCCTGAAACGTAAATCCTTCTGTCAAAAACAGTATGAGTACCAAAAAAGTAAGTAGCCTAATTAAAGATGTTCCTCTTTTTCTCTCATGGAACATGAGAAATCACTACAATGAATATATGAGTTTCTTCTATAAAAAGATAGATGTCCATGAAAAAAGTTCTTTTGGCCGCATTGTCATGGCCAGGGTTTAGAAAGCTCCTGAGTTTCAGGATCATTGAACGAGAACCGTTTTTTAGGTATGCGTCTGCAATAGGCATTGACATAAGTTCCATCTCTTTTCTGGAAAGCCGGAATATACTCAAAACCGAACGGACACTTTCCATTTTCGTAGCCTAAATCGTATCCAAGTCTTGCTTTCATTTTTCCATCTCCATGCGTTTTTCAATACTCGACTGTGCTGTTTCCGATATCTTAGGTTCACTTATCCGTGAATGCCTACAGTGAACTTTCACGAGAACCTTTCGGCCGAAAATTGTTCGATAATGCGATTGTACGTATGCGTATCTATCAGGACAATTGCCGTTCATTTGAACCAGCCCCGCTTTTTCTCCTGCTCAACCTGATCGTTCATCTGTTTCAGTAATGCAAATTTGTCTATGCTTTTTTCAGCTTCAGATAAAGAATTCCCATTTGGCAATTTTGGGCTCCCCTCTGGATTCGGATCTGAGATCGGAATCGGTTTCTGATTTTGTTTAATTCCGTTCGCATTATCCCCAGCGGGAAGCTGCTTAGGTTCTGGTTGTTTGGTAGCCCTAAGATAGTCTATTACCTTAGGCAACACTGACATTATCTCCTTTAGTCCTTCGACATCCGATCCGTAGAGAGATAGCAAATTAGCACCAATCTCAAAACTCCAGTTGTCAGGATTTTTGCGAACCGAATCGTACCAATCTTTCAACTTACTTAGAAAATCCACCACTTGTTTAGTTCCTTCGCCGTGGAGATTTTTCATTTCCGCTTTCAGAACCTCTTTCTCGGCCATAAGATCGCCAATTTCAGATCTCATTGTTTCTATCCTACCTTCAAAATCCATGAATTCTCTGGATAATTGGGCTTTGTCATTGCGGAGTTTTGCAACGGTCTGTCTCAGATCCTCAATATCAACGGTGGTATTTTCGACTTCTATGACCCCTGCGAGTGCCTCTGCAACCCCAGGGATATATAACGGATTGGACTTATCTGCCAATTCGGTTAGAAACTGTCTGTTGTCAGGATATCTCTTGACGATCCACTCTGAATGTTCAGGGTGCTTTGAGACGTAATCGTACAATTCCTGATCCGTAATTTTCGGTTTGAAAAATATCTTTTTGTCCCCTACGTTGCTGTTTTGGTTCTTCAGGCTTTCTACCTGTTTCCGCAGTTCTGCATTCTCCATCCTCAGCCTATCGTATGTTACATTACCCATATGCTATATATAATTGGATATAACATATATCAAGCACATGGCTTTTCAGAAGGTCACTAATCGTCAGGATCAGTAACCCAGTTTAAATGCCTTTCCTAGCTCTCCGGGCGCGGTCATTGCCTGATTGGTTTCCCGGTATGACGTAAGATATCATGAAATCAGGAACACTGAATTGTCTTCCGTATAACTGCACCGTACTTCTGGAAACCATAAATTACCACGATCAACCTTCAGGACTACTGTTTTATTGCCGTATTAAAAAAATTCAATGACCGGTATGAACTGCTCTCATGATTCATGAAATATGTCGTAGCGGAATGATAAAACTGTTCATTATAAAAATATTGTTAAAGTGTAGGGAAATTTTCACGTTGAACCCCGGAAATGAGCTTTATGACACGCGAAAATAAGCTTTAATAAGGTCTTTTTAGTCACCGGTTTTAAAAGGGTGCAGTCTAAACAATAGCACTCTGTACCTGCGGAATGCATTTATTAGGAAAAAAGTATTATCATGCTATGGTGTTCAGCGAAGATGAAGTAAAGACGAAAATAAAGGACGATCTCGAATCCCGGTACAAAAAGATATCGGAACTCTATTTTGGAGTGCTGAAGCATGATGACGATCTGCACGAATACTCGATTCTTGCACGATACAAGGTCAGAAATGAAACCAGGAATACTGAATATTACCTGGACGAGGATGGCAAAATAATAAGACATTTTAATTTGTAAAGCTACATAATAATTACCTATCAAAGATCAGTACAATAATTTTCCATCCACACCGTAATTTTCTCCTGCGTTTATATTTGTAATCATTTTTCCATATATATAAACTATTTTAATTAATTTTAATTAATAACATTTATATTCAAGTATTGGTTTTAAATACTATGAAAATGTTTCCGGTTCTTCTGATCGCAGTTCTTATCCTTCTCATGGCTGCGCCGGTCTATGCATCAGGCTACGGGACGTCAAGCGTGGTACTTTCCACCACTTCCATCAGCGTTGACAGGGGTGCATCGACATCGCTGTCATATAAGGTTGATCTCGTTTCAGGTGGTACGTGGGGAACCACGCTCAGCGCATCCGCACCGTCCGGCATAACGGTATCGCTCAGCAACCCATCCGCTGATCCCACATTTTCAGGTACGGCAACCATAACCGTGGCATCATCCATGAAACCCGGCAATTACATTATCACTTTTACGGCAACAGGTGACGATCCATCCACTTCATCCGCGATGGTTACCGTCAATGTGCTTAATGCCACGCAGGCCGGTGCTCCGCCCCCGGTGACGGTGGTGAAGGTCAATTATTATCCATTTATTGCCGGAGGCTTCACCATAGCCTTTGCAATTGTTCTCGCCGTCCTTGCCCTTATTTTCTTCAGGAATTCCAGCCCGATCTTGAGATATGCCGGTTTTGCAGTTTCTGCCGCCTCATCAATATATCTTGCAGCAACGGATACGTTTCTCAGAAGCGTAGCTTATGATCATTATCTGGGACTGATTGCATACCTTGTTCTTGACATAATGTTCTTTGCATTGACTTTATCATGGAGATCTATTAAAAAGACGTCACTGTATGCCCTTGGCTTCGGAAATGTATTGATAATGCTTTTAATGCTTGTTGATGTTTTTGCAGGGCTTCCCGCAAGTTCTGTTTACAATGCAACGTCCTATATCGGCTGGAAATACCTATTCGGCCTCGGAACAACATCCATATCGACGGTTTCCGTATCCATAGCCTTCATACTCCTGTTCCTTTCCGCTGGATTGCTTGCAGGATCTTCACTGGCTGGAGCAAGGAATGTGAAATAACGGATAAATGCAAAAGAAAAAGTTTTAATCCACCTTCACCCTCATTTCAAAGTGAAGTACAGGGAATTCGGAAAGACGGGAATTAAAGTTTCTTCTATCGGCATAGGAACGTATTACGATATGAGATGGGTCGTCGGATCACGGTTTGGAATAAAACCCGATTATGAAATGAAGATCAGGGCTATCAGATCAGGAATAG